>CAYXQF010000025.1:16447-22955 GCA_964466625.1 uncultured Lachnospiraceae bacterium
CGCTTTGCGCACACCGCTCACGCGCGTTTTTTATAAAATTCGGTCAAAAAAAGCGAAAAAGAAAACGAAATTTATGCTCATCACCGATCTTCACAGCACACGTTACGGCAAAAACGGAGAAAATCTCCTCGCCGTGATCCGTCGTGAAGCCCCCGACGCACTTCTTTTTGCAGGAGATATCGTTGACGACAGAAAGCCGCGAACGGAAGTATATGCCACATTACGCACGATGGCAAAAGAATTTCCTTGTTTTTATGCCACAGGAAATCATGAATACTATAAAAATGATGCCGACGTGATCAAAAACGCTCTGATGGCGCTTGGCTTTCACGTTCTTGCAGGAAACGGAGAGATTTTCTCCGCTCACGGAGAAGCTTTTTTCATCGCGGGCGTGGACGATCCCCAGCGCTACAACAAAACAGACAATCATCACGACCGCACGATCGATGAGGAATGGAAAAAACAGCTTGCCAAGTGCAAAAAAGCACGTCCCGACGGTATGTTTTCCATTTTGCTTTCCCATCGCCCCGAGCTTTTTTCTTATTATCAGGAAAGTGATTTTGATCTTGTGCTTTCGGGACACGCACACGGCGGACAATTTCGCCTGCCTTTTCTCTTGAACGGCTTTTATGCCCCCCATCAAGGGCTTTTCCCGAAATATGCAGGCGGTCTCTATACGCTTTCCGAGGGAAAACATCTCATCGTCAGCCGAGGTCTTTGCAAAAATTTTCTGCCGAGAATTTTTAATCCGCCTGAAATCATTGTGATCGAAATAAACGCATAAATGAAGAATCCGTCGGCTATGCCGGCGGATTCTTATTGTATCTTTTATTTTTTCATCAATACTTTGCGTTTATCGCGAACATAGAGATGAATACGTTTGCAAACGTCAAGAACCGTATCCATGAGGAAAATCGCAAGCGCGATCGCACCTGTGCAGAAAAGTGCGGAAAGGAACTTCGATGCGGCGTCCCCCGTGGCAAAGATCATCGCGTAAACCGCGGAATAGATACCGACACCGGGAACCATCGGCAAAATACCTGCCACAAGGAAGAGGATAACGGGTGCTTTCTGGATTCTTGCGCAATAATAAGCAAAAATATCTGCCGCAAGGGTGGAGAAAAACGATGCCCATACACCGGAAAAGCCAACGTGCTCTGCGATCAGATAAACTGCCCACGCAAAAAAGGCGTTAATGCCGCACGTCCAAATATATTTCGGCTGAACATCAAACACCAAATAGTAGCACATGATAGCCAGTCCCGAAGCGATCGCTTTGATAAAGAAATCAGGAACAGTTGAAAAAGCAAGGTTAAAGGCGATCGTCAACGTATCGGCAAGACCGATCGCAATCGATGCCGTGATACCCGCACCGACACCGATCGCCACACATACAGCGACCATCAGCGCTTCAATGATACGGGAGCCTGCAGAAAGGAAGTCACCGTGAAGGATATCTCGGAAAGCATTTGTCATGGCAAGACCGGGAACCAAAGGCATTATCGAGCCAATGATCATGTATTGTGCCTGAAAACCAATGCCGATGAAATTTCCCAAAAAAGCAACACAGCAAGAAGTGATCGTGATCGCCATTGCCGCGAGCATGGTAGTCACAAAGCCTTTTTTGATCTTGGGACCGAGGACCATATTGACAAACGCGAGCACAAAGCCGGGGAATATGGCACCGACACCGTCAAGGATTGTGCCGCCGAACATGATCGCAAAGAAAGCGCACGCAAAAACGTAACCGAACATTTGTATCAGCCCGCCATAATATTTGCGTTTTTTGATCTGCTTCAGCTCCAGATATGCTTCGTCAAGCGTCATTTGACCGGAGCAGAATTTGCGCGAAACGGCATTTACGTCCGTAACGTGACCGAAATTCTGTGAGCGGTTCGCCACGCGCTGGGTAACGGAAAGAGTTTCACTGGAAGGATCGGAAAGCGTGGCAATGATGCCCGTGGGAAAAATAAAGGCTTCCGCATGCGCAAAATTCGTCGTGCCCAAGATACGCTGCATGGTATCTTCGACACGATGGGTCTCCGCACCCGAGCTGATCATGATCTCACCTGCAAGAACAGCCATTTCCAAAAGTTTTCTGTAATAGCTTGAGGATTCCAAAAACTCATCTCCGTTTCATATAAAAATGCTTTTGTTTCATTATACTGCAAAACAGCGCGTTTGTCAACTGCCGCTGATAGGAGAAAACAGATTTTAACCATCAAAGATATGATGTAAAAAAAAGAGACAGATCGCCATTTATAGCGTTCTGTCTCTGCTTTTATTAGCCGTGATAAAGCTTTTTGGTTTGATAAGTCGGCTCACATGTGAGATTGATGCCGAGCTTTTTGAAAACGTTTTCGTCCACGCGGGAAAGAAGAACCGAAGAATGTGCTTCCGTACCGCGGAGCTTGGGAAGCTGATCGAGCGCTTTTGCCGCGATCGGATCGCTTGCCGCGGACACCGCAAGGGCGATCAGGATCTCATCGGTGTGCAAACGGGGGTTATTATTGCCCATATGGTTGATCTTGAGCTTCTGGATCGGTTCCACAACGGTGGGGGAAATGAGAAGCGCATCATCGCTGATATTGGCAAGATATTTCAATGCGTTAAGGAGCATTGCCGAGCAAGGACCGAGAAGATTGGAGGTTCTGCCTGTGATGATCTTGCCATCGTGAAGCTCCATCGCGATCGCGGGCGCACCCGTTTCTTCTGCTCTTTCCAAAGCAGGCTTCACGGGGACACGCATTTCACGCGTAAGACCAAGCTTGCTCATGATCAGCTCGATCTTCTGCACCTCGCTCTTTTCGCCCATGCCTTGACGAACATTACAGAGTGCGCTGTAATAACGGCGAATGATCTCATCATAGGAAGCCGCGTTTGCCGCTTCATTATCAAAAATGCAGTAGCCTGCCATATTGACGCCCATATCCGTGGGGCTCTTATAAGGAGAATAACCGTAGATCTTTTCAAACATGACCTTGAGCACGGGGAAAATTTCGATATCGCGGTTATAGTTGACAGCGGAAACGCCGTATGCTTCGAGGTGATAAGGGTCGATCATGTTCACGTCGCCCATATCCGCCGTTGCCGCTTCATAAGCAAGGTTGACGGGGTGGCTGAGCGGAAGATTCCAGATCGGGAAGGTTTCAAACTTCGCATAACCCGAACGGATACCGCGCTTATGCTCGTGATAAAGCTGGGAAAGGCAAGTCGCCATTTTGCCGCTGCCGGGACCGGGCGCGGTGATGACCACGAGTTCACGGGTGGTTTCGATATATTCATTCTTTCCAAAGCCCTCATCGCTGACGATGTGGGGGATATCGGAGGGATAATTTTCGATGGGATAGTGACGGTAGACCTTCACGCCAAGCGCTTCAAGGCGTTTCTGGAACTGTTTTGCCGTGAGCTGCTCCGCAAAATGGGTGATGACCACGCTGCCGACGTAAAGACCGATATTGCGGAATGCGTCGATCAAACGGAGCGCGTCGGAGTCATATGTGATGCCAAGATCGCCGCGGCGTTTATTCTTTTCAATATCGCTTGCGGAAATGACGATGACAACTTCCGCACGGTCAGAAAGCGCGCGAAGCATTTTGATCTTGCTGTCCGGTTCAAAGCCCGGAAGCACACGGGAAGCATGAAAGTCATCAAAAAGCTTGCCTCCGAATTCCAAATAAAGTTTGCCGCCAAAGGACTCGATTCTCTCCAGAATCTTTTTTGTTTGGCGGGAGATGTATTCATTATTATCAAAGCATTGTTTTTTCATAGGTGCAACTCCAATCCTTTCTCACAAATGCTATCAGTCAAATTCACATAGGTTATTATAACACAGAAATCTCTTTTTTTCCACACCTTCTTCATAATTTTTTGTGATTTTTATAAAAAACAAAAAGAACGGTCAACTGACCGTTCTTTTTCTATTTAATGTGTGTTGGAATCCTTAACCAAAACGTCGTGTGCGCCGCCTTCTACGATAGAAACGGAGGATACGAGCGTAAGTCTTGCTTTTTCCTGAAGTTCAGGAATGGAAAGCGCACCGCAGTTACACATAGTGGAACGAACCTTGCTGAGTGTTACCGCGAGGTTATCATGGAGAGAACCTGCATAAGGAACGTAGCTGTCAACACCTTCCACAAAGGAAAGTTTTGCCGCGCCGCCCATATCGTAACGCTGCCAGTTGCGTGCTCTTGCAGAGCCTTCGCCCCAGTATTCTTTCATGTAGCTGCCGTTGATCATAACCTTGTTTGTCGGGCTTTCATCGAAACGAGAGAAATATCTGCCGAGCATACAGAAGTCACACCCCATAGCGAGTGCCAAAGTGATATGATAGTCATGAACGATACCGCCGTCCGAGCAGATCGGAATATAAATACCGGTTTCTTCAAAATATTCATCTCTTGCTTTTGCCACTTCGATAACGGCTGTAGCCTGACCTCTACCGATACCCTTGGTTTCACGGGTGATGCAGATAGAACCGCCGCCGATACCGATCTTAATGAAGTCTGCACCTGCTTCTGCAAGGAAACGGAAACCTTCACGGTCAACAACGTTACCTGCACCAACTTTTACGCTGTCACCGTATTTTTCACGGATAAATGCGATGGTGCGGCTCTGCCATTCGGTAAAGCCTTCGCTGGAGTCGATACAAAGAACGTCAGCACCTGCTTCTACGAGGGCAGGAACACGTTCTGCATAGTCACGGGTATTGATACCTGCGCCAACAACGTAACGCTTGTGACTGTCAAGGAGTTCGTGCGGATTTTCTTTGTGCTGATCGTAGTCTTTGCGGAATACGAATGCAACGAGATTGCCGTCTTTATCCACGATGGGAAGAGAATTGAGCTTATGATCCCAAATGATATCGTTTGCTTCTTTGAGAGAAGTGCCTTCGGGAGCTATGATCAATTTTTCGAGAGGTGTCATAAAGGTGGAAACCTTTGTATCCGCAGTGAGGCGGCTGACACGATAGTCACGGCCGGTGACAACACCGAGGAGTTTGCCGTGAGATGTGCCGTTATCGGTAACGGCGATGGTGGAATGTCCGAGTCTTTCTTTAAGCTCAAGGACTTCCGCAAGTGTCTGGTCGGGACGGATATTGGAGTCAGATGTTACAAAGCCTGCTTTGTAGCTCTTTACGCGACGAACCATTTCCGCCTGATTTTCGATGGTCTGCGAACCGAAAATAAACGAAACGCCGCCTTCCTTTGCCAAAGCAATCGCCATACCGTCATCGGAAACGGCCTGCATGATCGCGGAAACGAGCGGAATATTCATAGAAATCGCAGGTTCCTCGCCTTTTTTGAATTTGACCAAGGGCGTTTTCAAAGATACATTCGCAGGAATGTGATTTGCGCCGGAATAGCCGGGTACAAGCAGATATTCGCTGAATGTATGAGAAGGTTCGCTGTAGTAATACGCCATGTTCATGTCCCCCTTAAAATTTTCAAAAAATTATTATCAATAATTATACCATGTTTTTTAAGGTTTTTCAATATTTTTTGTCAATAATTCTCACAAAAAACAAAATCTCTTTTTTTCGTAAAAAAATATGGATAAGTTGTAAATAAATTTAAAAATGATTTGGGAAAATCTTGACAACTCGAACGCGAAGTTATATAATTTTACTTGCGAGTTTTTGTTTTGAAGAATAATTTTTTCTCTTTATCAAAAGAGAGAAATGTGTTCTTTTTCTTTTTGAAAGGAAAAGTACAATTAAAAAATATCATCAAAAAATAATATTTATATAAAAGGAGGCTGCATCATGGCAGTAAAACAATTCAAGGCAGAAAGCCAAAAGCTTCTCTCCCTGATGATCAACTCTATTTATACCAATAAGGAGATCTTCCTTCGCGAACTGATCAGCAACGCGTCTGACGCGGTGGATAAGCTTCGTTTCAAAGGTCTTACCGATGAAACCGTCGGCACCAAGGAATTTGCCATCACGCTTATTCCCAATAAAGAAGCAAGAACCCTTACCATCTCCGATAACGGTATCGGCATGACAAAAGATGAGCTGGAAAACAATCTCGGCACCATCGCAAAGAGCGGTTCTCTTGATTTCAAGACCGAAAACACCTCCGAAGAGATCGACATCATCGGTCAGTTCGGTGTCGGCTTCTATTCCGCATTCATGGTGGCAAACAAAGTGACCGTTATTTCCCGCGCACATGGCTCTGAAGAAGCATGGAAATGGGAATCCGAAGGCACAGAGGGCTACACCATCGACGAAGCAACCAAAAATACCGCCGGTACAGAGATTACTCTTTCTATCAAAGAAAACACCGAAAACGAAAATTATGATCGTTTCCTTGACGAATACGGAATCCAGACACTCGTGAAAAAATACAGCGACTATATCCGTTATCCCGTCCAGATGATGATGACACACAGCCACCCCGTGGAAAAACCTGCGGACGCAGGCGAAGATTGGGTACAGGAATACGAAGAACATTCCGTGATGGAAACCCTTAATAGCATGGTTCCGATCTGGAAACGTAAAAAATCA
>CAYXQF010000026.1:0-22417 GCA_964466625.1 uncultured Lachnospiraceae bacterium
ATACTGCCTATGACAAAACGACTGGTAATTGCTGAAAAACCCTCCGTGGGAATGGCTATCGCCGCTGTTCTCGGTGTGAAAGACCGTAAGAAAAAGACGAGAATTAACCCGTCTTTTCCTCTTTCATCCCCTCTATGAGCATCTGCACGCCAAGGCGGAAACCGTTCACGAAAGCCTCGCACTCTGCCACGCTGACGATCTCGCTCATGTGATCCTCGTAAGAAGCAAAACATTCCTTTTGACCAGCTGTGAGAGAATCCAAGAGCTTGCCGCGAAATTCTTCCATATATCTAATGTGATTTTCAGATATAGAGGTATTGCGCGTAGCAAAGGGGCGTATGTTACCAAAATATAATTCTTCAAGAACACTTTTCATGGGCAATCCTTTCGTATATATCTTGTCTTCTCACATGGAACGTTGTATCAAGTTTCGGAAAAAGATCAAGCCCCGTCTTTAAGGTAATATCAACCGTATATTTCCCTACCATGATTTTATCAATGAAGCCACAGATAAAATCCTTGTATGCAGGAGAAGATGGGGAGCCCTTAATCTCTGCATACTGCGAAAGTATGAGCTTGGTATCGATCATTACCTCATCGGGAACTGCTTGTGATTGGGTAAGTGTAGCCTCAAGCTCTGCCTTTTCCTGCTCCAATGCTTTTAAACGCTCTATCAAAGCTTCAGAAAGAAGACCTTGAGCAACGGCATCGGCAACATTCTTCAGTGATACTTGCACCTCAGAAAGCTTACTTTTTGTTTGTTCAAGAAAATCAATGTCAACGCCATGACTTGCAAGTTTTTCAATCCTGTGTTTAATACCACGGAGTGAATTTGCATTCAAAAGATGTTCTTCCAGTAACGCTATCACATAGTCTTCAAGGTAGCCTTTGTTGATCTCTTTGTTCGTGCAAGCATAACGCTTACTGGGGCATCGGTAAGTTACATACAAAGTTTTATCTCTCCCCGAAAAACGTGTATTTCCTACCATAGACTTACCGCATTCGCGGCAGAAAACCTTTCCTGACAAAAGGTATTGCGTTTTAGCATTGAGCCTACCGCCTGTATGCTTATGCTCAGCAATTCTTTTCTGCACCGCTTCAAAGATGCAAGGCTCAACGACTTGAGGACAACCGCCATCAATGACAATCATGTCCTCTAAATCTTTATACTGGTGATTATTTCGTGTGCCATAGACACTCTTTGCCGCCACACGATTATAGACATACGTGCCTTGGTATTTGGGGTTAGTGAGGATTCCGTATAGGCTATTCTTCTGAAAATCCTTACCGCCTTTTGTCTTGTATTCGCGCTCATGGAGTATAGAAAGGATGTAGGAGTAGCCATACCCTTGACTATACAGGTCAAAAATCAGCTTCACTGCTTCTGCTTCTTTTGGGTTGATGATTAACCGTTTTTCCTCATCAAAGTCGAAACCAAGGGGCGCTTTTCCACCCGTATTCTTGCATTGTAGGGCATTCTCCCTCATCCCTTTCATGACTTCTCTTGAAAGGTTCTGTGAGTAATATTCACTCATCCCCTCCAAGACTGCCTCCATCATGATGCTTTCAGGAGAGTTATCTAAATTTTCAAGAACACTATACACAAGTACCCCATTTTTCTTTAACTCACGTTTGTATACTGCAGAGTCATAACGATTGCGCGCAAATCTATCAAGTTTATGCACAAGCAAAATGTCAAAAGTGTGGTTACTACTGTCAGCTATCATCTTCTGAAATGCGGGTCTTCTATCGGTTGTTGCGCTCTTGGCTTCATCGATGTAAGTATTGATGATTACAAAATTATGTTGCTTACAATAAGCTTTCATCGCTCGTATCTGTGCATCAATGCTCTCACTTCTTTGATTATCGGACGAAAAACGGGCATAAAGAGCTACTTTATTATTTACACGGATCATAGGCTTTTCCAGCCTCCTTTCTCATCATTTTTGTGTGTTCCTGCCATGTTTCAGACAGGAACATTTTTCTCATCAGTTTGGATTGCATCTTCATACTGGTAAGGTTTTAATTGCCACTGAGAACGAATTGACGGCGTTAAGGGATGAAGACCATCTCTTTCCCCATCGGAAATGAGCATCAATTTCTCTTTATAAGGCTTCAAAAGTTCAAGAACCACTTCTGCCCTTGCCGTAATACGCTTGTGAGTATCTGCGCCTCTGCCCCAAGCAAGAACCACCGTATCACATTCTTCTGCCGTTTTGACAATATAGCTATCGTTATCAGGGTGATTGAGTTCATCATCACCATTCCAACGAAAATTCAGCTTTCCCGTCAATTTGGAATACAGATTGATGATCGCTACACCACCGTAGGTTTCAAGACTTGCGACGTTATTCACAACGTAAGTGGTGGTAGCATCGTTTACGATATTATCTGCATGGCAAGGATTGAGCATCAAAACAGCAATGAGAGGCTTATTTTTATCCCATACCCGTTTGCAGAGGTATCTGTGGGTATGTTCATCGTTGAAGATGGATTCACATTTGATGGTGTCTTTTTCTGTTAACATGGTTAAATCTCCTTTTTTATTTCATTTGGTAAGTCAGAATATGCCATCACAAGGATCACGGCGTATTCGTTGTTTAATAGGTAAGTAGCAGTAGCTATGGCAGGGGTGAGATCATCAAAGACACTCACGTATTCCACACTATATTGGGTGTAATCAAATTGATTTTGCATCTCAGTTTCCATTGTACCTTCCTCTGCATAGAGAACATAGCCGCCGTCATCAAGGTCAACGTTTCTGTCAGCGCCGTAAAGATCAGTCAAAAGGCTGGCGTGATTGTAAAGCAAATGGAAAACACCATCTGTCATCGGTGGCAAGGTATTCATATCACAGGTATTCGCTATTTTGTAAATCATGAGATTCACCTCCAAAAAACAAAAAATCCCGATAACAGCGATCATACTGTTATCGGGTCATAGTTATAATATATATTTATAGCTTAGTTTAATGCGAATATCTGATTTTCTGAATCGGCAAGCAAATTCTCCAAAGCTTCACGCTCCACGAAAAGTCTGCCGCCGATGGTCTTAACCTGCAGATACTTCTTCATGAAGAAGCGTATCTTTTTCTTGCTGATAGGCAAATATTCTGCTTGAATCTCATTCACACTAAGATATTTTCTTTGAATCGTTTCCATTGTTATGCTCCTTTTTCTTGTGATTGATTGGCTTCTTAGCATTCTCGCTCTCATAGATCTTACCGTCAAATAATCTGAATGTAGTAATCGTCCTACCGTATATTTTTAATTCATCGAGCCTAGACAAAGCTCTGCCTAATGTCACCGCCTCGCTCTGCGTTAAGGGAGCGGTAGAAAAATATTCTTTAAACACCCTTGGGGTTTTATTTCCTACGGTTTTATTCACTGTATCAATGATCAGATCGCTATACATGCGTAGGTCAACATTACAATGCGTGGAATCAGCAAGCTTATATTTTCTTCTATATACCATATTATGAAATTGTTCCTTTCTTTAGATTCCAAAAGAAAAAGCGGTCAGCGCTTTCCTAACTAATGATTTGTTAGTATTTTCCTGACCGCTTGTAGACTCTGAATCCCGCACTTTCACGCACAAATTCCGCAGTTTTTCCCTATTTTCCATTGATGTAGCAAGGAATTTACGCAAATCACGCAGTTTACTATATGGTAGGTATTTGTGTTGTTAAGATTATTCTCGATAGTTTTAATGCATTTTTATTAAAATAAAGGAAACAAGCGTCTCTTGCGAGGACGCTTGTTTCCTTTTCTATATTTTTTTGTTTACTTGTGCTTGATTTTTAAGTTTTAAGACAATCTATGTCGATCGTCGCTAAAATCATACTACCTCAAAATAGCAAGGAAATCCTAAAAAAATACTTAAAATATACTTCTATGCCGATACTGGCTAAAACAAACAAAGACACCACTTGGCAAGGTAAACCTTACTTTTGCGGTGTCTTTGTTATATATCCCTTGACGTGGGAATGAGTGGTGGACCCGAGGGGAGTCGAACCCCTGTCCGAAAGTCTATTCATATAGCCTTCTCCGAGCGCAGTTTATCTTTTAGAATTCCCCGCGCTGATCGCCGATAAACAGGCAATCAGTTTGGGTAGCTTTTTTGTGTATGACAGCTTCAAAAGCGAACAGGCTGTGCACATTTACCGCTAGTCGACGCCCGAGCGTGGGTCGCGGTCTTCCCACGGCGGACGCGCTGCACTTAGGCAGCGAGAGCCAATTTGTTATTAGCGTTTATTTTTAAGATTGAGATTGTTTAACGAGGTATCCCATCTCGGCTCGCTTACCATACTGCAAAACCCCCGTCGAAACCTTTACGGGCCCATATGTCAGTATTTCTGACGCTCGCGTTCATAACGGTCAATATCGCGCGCTTCCGCTTTTTTCGCAGCATCTTCACGCTTATCATAAAGCTTCTTGCCTTTACAAACACCAAGCTCCAGTTTTACGTTTTTACCCGAAAAATAAAGCGAAAGAGGAACGAGCGTATACCCTTGCTGACCAACAAGCGCATGAAGCTTCAAAATTTCTTTTTTGTGCATAAGAAGCTTGCGTTCACGCAAAGGATCACGGTTAAATATATTTCCTTTTTCATAAGGACTGATATGGATTCCCGTCGAAAAAATTTCACCGTTTTTAATATAACAATAGGAATCCTTCAGGTTAACAGTTCCTTGGCGCAAACTTTTGACTTCCGTGCCAAAAAGCGCAATGCCCGCTTCATAGGTATCTTCTACGAAAAAGTCATGACGGGCTTTTCTGTTTTGTGCGATCAATTTTGTGTTTTTCTTGTCCGCCATGGTTTTCTCCTCACTTTCTTAAACGGATTATGGATAGTTTATCATATTTTTATATAAATGTCAACGGGAAATCCGTCGATTTATAGAAAATCATTCTATCATTTTCACCGCTTCCAACGCATTTTCCGCAATGAGATCCGCTTGGTGATCTACCCATGTATAGCGAAATTCATAAAGGCTTCCCTTGCCACCGCCTGTCAAAACAAGTATACCTTTACAACCTGCGTTATGTGCCATCACGATCTCATTTTTACCCATATCTCCAATGACGTAACATGCAGAAAGATCCAGATCATATTTTTCCACGCAAAGATCAATAAGTCCTGTTTTCGGTTTTTTACAATTACAAAAGTCTTTACTTGTATGCGGACAAACGAGGAACTCGTCGATCACAGCCCCTTCTTGAGCAAAATCAGCCATCAATTTTTTTTGCGGCGTTTTTATAATCTTCATAGGAAATGATGCCTTTTCCAATCTTACTTTGATTCGTAATGATGATATTCCGATATCCTTTTTGCATAGCAAGCTTTACCGCTTCGGCAGAAAAAGAATAAAGCTCCACTGCCATCACATCTCCCGTCGCTGTGCCGCCGAGCGTTCCTTGTAAATCCCAAAAAATCGCTTTTTCTTTCATCATTCTTTTTCCCCTTTTTCTTTTAGCTTAACACAATTGCGTAGTTTTTTCAATATTCCCACAAACTTTCTTGACTTTATGGGATTTATTCAATATAATAATGTATGAAAAATAATTATTTCGGAGGTTTTTCTCATGGAAAAAAAGATCGTCATGTTCACCGGCGACAGCATCACCGACTGTAATCGCGCGCGCCCCATCGGCGATGGTTTCGGCAAGATGGGTGATAGTTATGTTGCTCGTATTTTCGTAGATACTTGGGCAGATTTTCCCGAAAACAACGTTCATTATCTCAACTCCGCGATCAGCGGTAACACCACAAAACAGCTTCTCGATCGTTTTGATACAGATGTGCTTGCATATAATCCCGATTACGTTTGTCTGATGATCGGTGTCAATGACGTTTGGCGTCACTTTGACGGTGCTAAATTCACAGAAATTTTGCTCTCTCCCGATGATTCGGCAAATAACATGGAAATGATGATCAAAAAAACTCTCGCAACAGGTGCAAAACCGATCATTCTTTCTCCTTATTTCCTTGATCGTAATCACGAAGATCCGATGCGCCACATGGTAGACGAGATCAATATTCGTTACAAAGCACTTGCGGAAAAATACAATATCGGATATATTGATATTCAGGCTAAATTCGATGAATATCTCAAAACAGGTTCTTGCTATATCCTCTCCAATGACCGTGTTCACCCGAAAGCGCCGGGCATTTCCTTAATCGCTCGTTGCATTTATAACCACCCCGATTTCCGTGTGATCTTCCATGATTGATCCCTGTCTTTATTCTGAAAAAAATCTTTGGAATCATCTTGCAAAAACAGATCTTCCCATCACCGTCTACGGCATGGGAAACGGCGCAGACAAAATTATTGCAGAGCTTTCCAAAAGAAATATTGAAGTTGCGGACTTTTTTGCTTCAGACGGCTTTGTGCGCGGTCATAGCTTTCACGGCAAACGTGTGCTTTCCTTTTCCGAAGTAAAAGAAAAATATGAAAAATTCATCATTTTGCTTGCCTTCGGTTCCTCTCTTTCCGATGTGATGGCACGCATTTACGATATCGCTGATGAGCATGAGCTTTACGCACCTGATGTCCCCGTTTGCGGCGGACCGCTTTTTGACGCCGATTTTTATTTGGCAAACAAAGAAAAGTTTGATGCAGTTCGCGCGCTTTTCGCAGACGAAAAATCCAAAGAAGTTTATAACGATCTGATCTCTTATAAGCTTTCCGGTGATATTTCTTTTCTTCGTCATGCGGACACGCCAAAGGAAGAAGCGCTCACAGATATCCTTTCCGGGGGATATACAGCTTATGCAGATCTTGGTGCTTATAACGGAGATACGATCCGTGAAACGCTTGCGTTCTTCCCCACTGTAAAAAAGATCACCGCCTTTGAACCATCGCCAAAAACATATCATAAACTCATGCGATATTTGGATACGGTAGAAGGCGTGGAGCTTACACCTTTCAACCTTTGCGCATGGGACAAAGCGGAGTCCGTAGTGTTAACGGACGGCTCCGGCAGAAATACTGCTATCGGCGGCGGTGCTGACATGAAAACGAAAAGCGGTGCCGTTGTCCATACTTCCGAATGCGATTCGCTGGACAACCGCGCAAATTATCAAAATGAAAAGCTTTTCATCAAGTATGATGTGGAAGGTGCAGAAAAAGAGGCACTTCTCGGCTCGGTAAACATGATTCAAAATAACGAAACCGAGCTTCTTGTTTCCCTTTATCACAAAAGCGAAGATCTCTTTTCCCTGCCGCTCATGCTTCGCAAAATGATGCCGGATCATAAATTTTATCTTCGCAAACACCCTTATATCCCTGCTTGGGATATCAATCTTTATATTACTTTGAAATAACGAAAGGAGAATATTTATGGCAAGAGAACTTCATGTTTCCAAGCTTGGAAACGACAAAAACATCGGTACGGCAGAAAAACCGTTTCTTACGATCTCTCAAGCGGCAAAGATTGCTGAAGAGGGCGACACCGTCATCGTACACGAAGGTACTTACCGTGAATGGGTAAAACCTGAGCACGGCGCCAGAAATGAAATCGGACGCATCACTTACACGGCGGCAGAAGGTGAGCAAGTCATCATCAAAGGTTCTGAAATCCTCACAGGCTGGCAGAAAAATGACGACGGCACCTGGACAGCGTCCGTCTCCAACGATCTTTTCGGTGACTACAACCCCTATGCGACCGAGATCAACGGCGACTGGATGATCAAATCTCTGGAACACCCCTGTCACACAGGCATGGTATATCTGAACGGTAAAGCGCTTCGCGAGATCAATTCTCTGACACCGCCCACGGAAAAAGAAATGATCTGGTCCGCGGCGGTAGAAGAAGACAAGACCGTTTTCACCGTGAATTTTCAGAATAATGACCCGAACGATGCACTCGTGGAGATCAACGTCAGAAAATGTTGCTTTTATCCCGAAAAGACAGGTCTTAACTACATCACCGTCCGTGGCTTTGAAATGGCACAGTGCGCTACCACTTGGGCGCCTCCCACCACCGAACAGTTCGGTATCATCGGCCCGCATTGGGCAAAAGGCTGGATCATTGAAAACAACCGTATTCACGATTCCCGTTGCAGTGCTGTCAGCATCGGTAAAGAAATTTCCACAGGTGACAATATGTATCACCGCTACCACAGAAAAGCCGGTTATCAGACACAGCTTGAAGTGGTTTTCGCCGCAAAACGCATCGGTTGGAGCAAAGAAACGATCGGTTCTCATATCATTCGCAATAACGTCATCTACGATTGCGGTCAGAACGGTATCGTAGGACATCTCGGTAGCGCATTCAGCGAAATCTACGGCAATGAAATCTATCACATCGGTACGATGAACGAATATTTCGGCTATGAAATCGCAGGTATCAAGCTCCACGCGGCGCTCGACACCTATGTGCATCATAATCATATCCATGATTGCACACTCGGTTCTTGGTTTGACTGGCAGGCACAAGGCATTCGCCTTAGCTGTAACCTCTATCACCACAATACGAAAGACCTTTTCCTTGAAGTAACACACGGACCGCAAATCATTGATAATAATATTTTCGGTTCTAAAATGAATATGCTCAATGCTGCACAAGGTAGCGCTTTCATTCATAATCTTTTCCTCGGCGGCACACACCGTTATGACGTCATTGAACGCTCCACGCCCTACCATTACGCACATTCCACCGATATCAAAGGGACCGCTGTCGTTTACGGCGGTGATGATCGTTTCTACAATAATATTTTCCTTGATACGCTTCAGAGTGACAAAACACCTTTCGTTAGCGGCACGACCATGTACGAAGGCTACCCAAGTTCCATGGAAGAATTCATTGAACGTGTAGACAAGCACGGCAAAGGCGACGTAGAATACTATATGCGCGAGCGTCAGCCCGTGTATATCGGTGACAACTATTACGGCGACGGTGTCGGTGGCTATGAAAAAGCGACAGGTGATGTTCATGTCGAATGTGCATCAAATGCTGTCATCACAACCGAAGAAGATGGCATTTATCTTGAACTCACGCTTGATGAAGCCTTTGATAACATGACAACCCAAACTGTGACCACAATGACACTTGGTATGCCTCGTTTGACCGAAGAACTTTATGAAAATGCAGACGGCACACTCCTTTGCATTGATACCGACCTCTTTGGTAACAAACGTTCGGAAGCCCCCACCGCAGGTCCCATCGAAAGCCTCAAAGCGGGAACACAGAAGATTTTGCTTTTAAAAAAATAACCTCATGAAATTAGTTGCTTTAGATTTTGCCTATTATATCAACATCATTTCCGTCCCCGATCACATCGCTGACCATATACAGCATTATCAACAAAAGTTTGACTCTTGGCTTTTTGATAAAGCAAACGATCACGGCTATTGGGTCATCATAAACGGAAAAAAAGAAGCAGTATCCTTTGGGACAAATGCCTTTCTTGATTACTTAAATAGCTATGAAATCTCTCCAAACGATGAAAAAGCTACTCTTTTTCAAGAAGAGGTTTCCGAGCATCCGCAAGATATTCCGTGCATCTATTTCTAATAAGATCGAAAGTAAGCAATTGCATCTTCATATGAACAAAAAACGAGAAGTTCTAAAAAACTTCTCGTTTTATCTTATAATCAAAGTGTAGAAACTACCATATCCGCACCATCGGAAACGGAAAACTCGCCAAGTCCAGCAGGAACGAAAACGCTTTCGCCTTTTTTCATAGTGAGACTACCGCCATTCCAGGAAACCGTTGTGTTACCGTCAAGACAAAGCAAGTGCACAAAGCTTTCTTTTTCTGCGGTCATGGTGAAAGCTTTTTCAAAGTGATAAACGGTAAAATAACCGCATTTCGCAATGATGCCCTTTTCTTCATCGGTTACAGCACGAACCGCTGCAGGATCTTCAATCTTGTCGATCACAGCAAGTGCATCGTCCACGTGAAGCTCGCGAAGCTTACCGTCAGCACCACGGCGATTATAGTCGTAAACACGATAAGTGATGTTGGAATTCTGCTGGATCTCCGCAGTCAAAATACCTTTGCAGATCGCATGCACCATACCCGAAGGAATAAAATATGTTTCTCCTTTTTTCACGGGAGTGTAATTCATCAGTTCTTCAAGCGTGCCGTTTGCAATTGCTGCACGAACCTCGTCTGCAGAATATTTCTTTTTGAGTCCGTAAATGATTTTTGCATCGGGTGCCGCATCAACAATATACCACATCTCCGTTTTACCGAGGTCTGTGGTGTGTGCCGCCGCATATTCATCATCAGGATGAACCTGAATGGAAAGATCCGCCTCCGCATCGATCAGTTTTGTGAGAAGCGGGAAACGTTCACCGTCCCAAGTATCGCTGACAGCGCTCTTGTGAGAAGCGAGATAATCGCTAAAAAGAATGCCGTCGTACGTACCGCCGATAATGGTATTCACACCGTCTTTATGGCTGGCAAGCTCCCAAGATTCCGCCAGTTTTTCACCGGGCGTGCCTTTGCCGTATTCCTTTGCGAGACGTTGACCGCCCCAGATGATTTTTTTCGTAACAGCACCGAGTTTTAAGGGTTCCATATTACTATCCTTTCTGTCTTCTATATAAATTTCATCTTGCAACATTTTTAAAAATGATATATAATCATTATAACAGTATTAAAGCCAAAATTCAATATTCAGAAAGGCATTTTCTATGAATAAAACCGACTTTTCCAAACTTTTTCCGAAATTTCCTTTTGAACTTCCCTTGCTTCTCGACGGTGCCACGGGAACAGAACTGATAAAAGCAGGCATGCCCACGGGCATTTGCCCCGAGGAATGGATCCTGCAAAACCCAAACGTAATACAAACCATTCAAAAAAATTATATCGACGCAGGCAGTGATGCCGTCTATGCGCCCACGTTCGGTGTAAATCGTATCAGCCTTGCGCGCTACGGTCTTTCTGAAAAAACAGTGGAAATGAATCGCGCGCTTGCCGCACTTTCTCAAGAGATCGTAAAACCAAACGGTAAACTTATCGGCGGAGATCTTTCTCCCACGGGAAAACTGCTCGCACCTTTCGGAGATGCGGATTTTGAAGAGATCGTTTCTGTTTATGCAGAGCAAGTAACTTCGCTTCGTAGTTTCGTGGACTTTTTTATCATTGAAACGAACATGGATCTTGCCACCACAAGAGCCGCCGTCATCGCCGCAAAAGAAAACAGCGATAAACCGATCTGCGTCACGATGACCGTGGAAAAAAACGGAAAAACGATGTCGGGCGATGATCCCACAGCTTGCTTACTGACGCTTGCCGATCTTGACATTTCGGCATTTGGACTGAATTGCTCTACAGGACCGCAAGAAATGGCGGCACTGCTCCGTCCGCTCCTGCCTCTTTCTTTTGCGCTAGGTATTCCGCTCATCGCAAAGCCAAATGCAGGTGCGCCCTCGGAAAACGGTGAGCATCACCATCTTTCGGCGGAAGAATTCGCCGCGGTTGCAAGCGAAATGCTGGAAAGCGGCATCATGATCCTTGGCGGTTGTTGCGGCACTACGCCTGACACCATCAAAGCCATGCGAAGCATGATGGAGATGCCGCATGAGATTTCCTCTGTGATGCCACAGGAAAACGCAAGTGATCTGATCTGTACGGCAAGAAAACTCACCGTCATCGACCGCACCGATATTCCCGATGCTATCATTCCCGAAGATGAAGACGATTTCCCCGATGAAGCAAGCGACATCGCAGAGGAATACGGCTATGCAAATATCCGCTTGCGTTCGTTGCAAGATGCAGAACTTGTCTTGTCCTGCACACCGTTCTTCTCTTTCCCGATCACCGTGGTGGGTGAAAAAGATGCGATCGCTTATCTTCGCCGCCATTACACGGGAAAACTGCTCGTCATTTGAGAAAATTGCGGATCTCCTCGTTTTGTTTCGTACAAATAAGATAAACGTAAACGCCGTCGCAAAAAACGATGGCGTTTGCTTTTTTGGACGCACGAAGCCTGCAAAGCGCTTCCACATCGTCCCGATAAGAAAGATCAAAAAGTTTCAAAACCACGATCTCTTCATCGGAAAACCGACGTGAAAAATACGCCGCGGCAGATTCCACCTCCGAAAGAGAGGAGATATCTTTCCCATAAAAAAACATTCTTTCCGTCATGGCGTCGGAAAGGATATATTCTGCGTCCTCACGGGTGGAATACAAAACACCGTCGCCGAGCGAAAATGCCTCAAGCACACGCTCCAGCTTCTCCTGCGCATCGGCATCTTCTTCCGAAAACGCGGTGCAAGAAGAGAAAAATAAAACGAAAATCAATAAAACAGCAAGTCCCGATTTTTTTAATTTGCCAAACAAAAAATCACGCCCTTTCTCCTCTATGTTTATGAGAATGAGCGTGATTTTATTTTAATATTTTTCGAATTTTCTCCCGATATTTTCGGATATACAAAAAAGATAAGCGATGGTACAAAATATCGCAAACGATATATACGGCATTTGCGGCAATCCAATAGACCAGCAAAATAAGCACAGGAGAAATGCCGTAAGCATTTTCCGTTGAAAAACCAATCAGCTCGGCACCAAGAAAGCTCAAAGCACCGAAAAGAACGTTATAAAGCAACAGCTTCATCACCCATGACAATATTTTGCCAAGGCGTTTTTCAAGCCAAAATTTCGTCATCGGAACATAGCCAAACAAAATAGCGAAAAAGAGCGCCGCTGATTTATTTGGCAAAAGCAAAAGACCGAGGATCGAAATCAGCGCATAGACAGCACCTGCGTAAGCATATCCAAGCTCCAACACCGCAAAAAGCACGAGAACGGAAGCCAGCACTGCCGCCGACATATCCAAAACGTCGAGCACCGAGCCAAGATACAAAATGACAATGCCCAATGCCGAGCACATGGAAGAAAGAACAAGTTTTTTTGTTTTTTTCATTTTTTAACAGCAAGGAACAAGATCGCCGCCGCAACATTCACAGCAACAGTCTGCAAGCACGAGCCCACTGCAAACATTACAAAGAACGCCTTCATCGCTTGCGGCACGTCTGGTCGTCGAGGTGTAATTTCGGATATTTTCCGCCGCGGCGCGGTATTCTTCATTCATCGGCTCCATGCGGCAAGCCGCATCAAAATGCTTGGAAGCTTCAAAATACCAGCCTCTCGCCGCAAAAACCAACCCCTTGAGATAATACCACTCCGCATTTCTCTCTCCCGCGGGAACGGAATTCAGACGGATATCGGCTTCATAATAATTTCTCGCGGTGATGCAAGAACGGATATCATAGAAGTTACTGCTTCCCTGATAAGAACCGCCCGAGCCTTGTCCATTTGCGGATTCGGAAGCATTCTTGCGCATCTTTTGAATGGTTTCGTAAGCTTCGTTGATTTCCTTCATTTTTTCGCCGGCGAGGTCAGAAAGAGGCGTATTCGCATAGTTATCGGGGTGATATTTGCGTGCAAGCTCACGGTATGCTTTTTTCACTTCATCGTCCGTGGCATCTCGCTCAATCCCCAGCACTTTATATGGATCGTTCGACATCTTTAAGTTCCTTTCTGACTGCCGGGGAAAGCGCACTTTCCATGCCGTCATAAATGATATTTTCAATACAATCGAAAAGACTTTTCCGTCCTTCGAAATCAACGAGCGCAAGCGCTCTTGCGATCGCATCCGTCTCCCTTATCATGATCGCGCGAAGCGTTTGCTCACGAAAAGCGACCATCTGCGCATCTTCTGCGAAAGCAAAAAGAAAAGGATTATAGGAGCCGCTTTTCTTATCTTCATCATAGTCGAAAACAGCATCGGTAAGATATACCCACCGTCCCGTATGCAGTCCGATCTCATGTGCGATCTTTGCCGTGGCACCTTCAAAGCCAAAAGCAAGGAGCTTTCCGAGCATATCACCAAACACATCGGCAGGCATATCGGGCACAGAGCAAGCTTCCTTTTCAAGCTTTGCAAGCGTTTCCATCGCATTTGCGATGATAAGATGCGGTTCTTCCCCCGCACGGCACGCTCTTTTTTTCATGCGTCCCGCGTAAGGCATCGCACATCTTGCCGCCATACGCTTGAGTCCCTTTTCGTCACTGACGGTGTCCGCAAGCTTATAAAAGCTGAGAAGCGCACTCACGTAGGAAGTATACGCCAACGTTTCGTTATCGTCCATCATCGGACGCTTTCGAATGGGATGCAAAGCGCAACGCCGTTTGCGAATGTTATAATCCTCTTTCGCAAGAGCAAGGCGCACCATCGCGAAAAAGGTCATATCAAAGCTCAGCGTCAAACGGGAAATGCCGCCCGTATGAGATTTCATCGATCGACAAAGTCCGCAGTAAACACTTTTGTAAAGTTCATAATCCTTCACCCGAAGGTTGGGGATAAAAGGTTTTACATAACCAAACACAAAGTTTCTCCCGCGATCAGATTAATAACCGTAGAGGCTGCTGAGGTACTGGCTGTAATAATCGTCTGCGTAGTCAGAAAGATAAGTATTTGCCATGGTGTACTGGGAAGCTACGTCTTCATCGACGATAATTTCTGCGATAATAGAATCAAGGAACGCTTCGTATTTTTCATACATTACGTCATCTTCGTATTCAGAGAAAAGATCAGCATATTTTTCATCGTTATAAGCGCCTTCTTTGAGAGCGACTTTCTTAACGATATACTGATAAGCACCGCTGCTGACGCTGATCGCTTCAGTTGTGTATTCGCCGATTTCGAGATCCTTGATCGCTTCGGTAACGTCTACGCTGACGAAAGTTTCATCTTTCAAAACGAACATACCGTCAGTAAATTCAACAGAATAATATTCATCGGAATAAAGGTCGATCATGCTTTCAAAGGAAGCACCATTTTCAAGTTCAAGCAAAATAGTTTTTGCAAGAAGCTGTTTGGTTGCTTTGTCTTCATCGGAAAGCGCTTCGGTTTCGTATTCATCAAGAGCGGTTTCGTTGCCTTCGTCGTCCAGTTCGGTTGCAACAACACGGTTGCCGTCTTCATCGCGCACAACAGCATTGTTCATATCGAGCATGATGAACTGATAGCCAACGTAGTTATCGGTGAAATAAGTTGCCTTTTCTTCTTCGGTCACCTTGTCTGTGCCGTTTTCGCCGTAGAGATAATCAACAACAGCCTGAGAGCGTTCTACCATAGGCATGTAGAGGTCATAGTACTGTGTTGCGGTATAACCGAAGTACTGCTTGTATGCGCCTTTACCGCCATAGTAAGTAGCAGCAGTCTTCGCATTGGTTTTGTAGGTTGCAAGAGTGTCTTCGGAAATTTCAAGACCGCAAAGATCGAAGAGATATTTTTCAGCCAAAGCGGATTTTGCCTGCTTCTGAATAATTTCGGTGTAATATTCATCAAAGGTCTGGCTGTTTTCGTCTGTATCGTCTACTTTTCTTGCCCAAAGATCGGGGGTGTCGATGCTCTTGCGAACAAGCATCTGGCAGCAGTAGTCGAGTTTCTTCACCTTCATAAGAAGATCAAGTTCTTCTGCCGTGATGGTATAAGTCTTACCGTCTTTTGTGAGTGTCATCGCCGCTTTGCCGGAAGCGCCGCAGGAAGCGAGTACGCCTGTCATAAAGCATACAGCGAGCACGGTGGCGATCAGCTTGAAAATGAGATTTCTGGTTTTCATGTTATTCTCCTTTTGATTTTTAACGTCGAAAATCAATTTTTCTGTAATTTTGATTTTCATTTAATATATTATACATGGTTCTGAGGAAAAAATCTACACTTTTTTTGATTTTATTTGTATATATTTTTTTAACAAATTGTCAAGGAAGGTGAAAATCGGCTCTCCGGGACGTCCACGGCACAAAATATGCGTTCTGTCAGACGGCTTAATGATGATTCTTCCGGGATAATCGTCCCCAAGCGAAGACCATGCAAGCACGTCGAGATCCTTCGGATAGATGAGAACGTCGTTCTGTTTCTGATCGATCTGCAAAAATTCACATTCGCAAGCCATCGCACGCACAAGTGCAATGGAAAGAAGCGTTTCCACAGAATTCGGAAGATCACCGTAACGGTCGAGAAGCTCATCTGCGATATCGTCTACGTCCGCGCTTGACGTGATCGCGGCGATCTTTTTATAAATATCGATACGCTGTGCCGCCGCAGGGATATAGCTTTCGGGAATATAGGAATCTCTGCCAATGTTGATGACACATTCCGTCTTTTCCTTCGGCTTAATGCCCTTCTCTTCCAGAACGGCATCGTTTAAGATTTTCAGATACATATCGTAACCAACGCTCTCCATGTGACCGTGCTGACGGGAACCGAGCACGTCACCCGCTCCTCGGATCTCAAGGTCACGAAGCGCGATCTTGAAGCCCGAACCGAATTCCGTGAAATCGCGGAGCGCTTGCAAGCGTTTTGCGGATATATCTGTGAGAACTTTTCCCACAGGATAGGTGAAATACGCATACGCACGTCTTGTGGAGCGTCCGACGCGACCTCGGATCTGATGAAGCTGAGAAAGTCCCATGCGGTCCGCATTTTCAATGATAAGCGTATTAGCGTTGGGAACGTCCACACCCGTTTCGATGATCGTCGTGCAAACAAGAATATCGATCTCGCCATCCACAAGCTCTTGCCAGATGTCGGAAAGCTCCGTTTTGTCCATTTGTCCGTGTGCAAAACGAATGATCGCATCGGGAAATTGGCGTTGCAATTTTGCCGTCTTCTCCCGAATGGTTTCCACCTTGTTGTAAAGATAGAAGACCTGACCGCCTCGGTGAAGCTCGCGGCGGATCGCTTCATGGATCACTACGTCATCGTGTTCCAGAACGTAGGTCTGTACGGGGAGTCTTTCACCAGGTGCTTCGTCCAGCACGGACATATCGCGAATAGACGTCATCGCCATGTTGAGCGTACGTGGGATCGGCGTCGCTGTAAGCGTGAGAACGTCCACGTTTTTGGAAAGCTGTTTCAGTTTTTCTTTATGTGCAACACCGAAGCGCTGTTCTTCATCGATGATGACAAGTCCGAGATCACGGAACTGCACGTCCTGCGAGAGCAAGCGGTGCGTACCGACGATAATATCAATGTCACCGCGCTTGAGCGCACGCAAGGTCGCGTCCTGCTCGGAGTTCGACTTGAAACGCGAAACGAACGAGATCTTGATCGGGAAACCGCGCATACGGGAGGTGATCGTGTTGTAATGCTGCATCGCAAGGATCGTCGTCGGAACAAGAATTGCTACCTGCTTGGAATCCATGACTGCCTTGAATGCCGCACGAAGTGCAACCTCTGTTTTGCCAAAACCAACGTCACCGCAAAGAAGTCTGTCCATGGGAACCTTTTTCTCCATGTCATTTTTGATGTCGTTGACCGCGATCAGTTGCGCATCGGTCTCCTCATATTCAAAGGTGGATTCAAATTCCCTTTGCATTTCATCATCGGGCGAAAATGCGTGTCCTGGACGGCGCAAACGCTCGGCATAAAGCGCAATCAGCTCTTTTGCCATATTCTGCACTTCTTTTTTTACACGCGCTTTGGCTTTCGTCCATTCCGCGCCACCCAGACGCGAAAGCTTGAGCCCCCCGTTTTCCGCCGCCGCACCGATATATTTGGAAACAGAATCGATCTGCTCGCAAGGCACGTAAAGAATGTCCGAGCCCGAATATTGAATTTTGATATGATCGCGCCGGATTCCCTCATAAGTTTTGATGCTTTCAAGACCTTGATAAATACCGATACCGTGAACATCGTGAACCACGAAATCGCCCACGTCAAGGTCCGCATAGGAAAGGATCTTTTCCTTTGTTTTGGAAGAAGTTTTTCCCGTTTTTGCGGCTCTTCTTCGCAGTGCTTTCTCGGTCTTTGTGCCGCCGCTCGTCAGTGAGATGCAAACAAAGCGTTCCGCCTGCATCTCAAAGCCCTTGATTGGGAAATGAGAGACTGTAACGGCGTTTTTCGTTTCCGCACTTTCAACCGTCGGCGCATGAACAGCGGATATCTCATGTTCAAGAAGCATCGTAGTCATCGCTGAAGCTTCCACTTCATTTTCACAAAGAAGAAGAACCGAATATTTTCCGCGCAAATATGATGCGATATCCTCGGACAAAACAGAAAAATCACTCGTCACGGACGGCGTTGCACGCACTGCAAATGAATAAGTACCTGCAAGCTTACCCGGATACTGCGTCACAAAGTTATTGAGAAGAAGCGCGCAGTGCGCTTCAAAAAAGGCAAGAAGCTTCGTTCCTTCTGCAAAAAAATCTGCATATTTTGGAAGAAGAAGTCCGGATTTGATCAGTTCTCCCGTAGTTTCCAGCATATGCGCCTCTTCCCCATTCACGCGATCAAGAATCGCCGTCGTTTCCACGGCAAAGCACAAAGCATCTGCCGAAAAATAATCGAGAAGCGTGATCTTTTCAGGATAAATATAAGAAATGTATTTATCGGAAAAAGAAATATCCATGCCGGTCACAAGCGCTTCGTACTCATGCATCAAAGAAGTTTTGATCTCCCCATTCTGTGCTTTTTGAGAAGCGTGCAAGATCAACGTGGCAAGACCTTTTCTCTTTTCGTCGCTGAGCAAAATCTCTCTGGCACAGGTAAGCATAACGTCCGAAATATTTTCCGTTTTTCTCTGTGTCATCAGATCAAAATAGCCGATCTGATCGACCTCATCGCCAAAAAGCTCCATACGAATAGGACTGCGCAAATGAGGCGGAAAAATATCAATAATACCGCCGCGCACACTGAATTTTCCCTTACCGTCAACAAGATCACTGCGAACGTATCCCGAAGCCACGAGAAAAGCTGCGAGCTCTTCCATTTCCACCGTGTCACCGACGGCGATCGTTCTTGTTGCCATGCGCAGATTTTCTTCGGAAATGGTGAAGGAAAGCGCCGCTGTCGGCGTGGCGATCACGACATCCAGTTTTTCTTCAATAAGATCGGTCAGAACCGCGATACGCTCATGCTCCAGTTCATGAGAAGATACGATATTATAAAGCACAGGATCGCGTTCAGGATATATTTCCGCTCGCACGCCGAAAGCATGGAGCGTTCCCAAAAGGTGCATTGCTGTTTTTTCATCAGGAACACAAACAAGCGCCGGAAGACCACTTTGGGCATCGCAAACAAGGGCGGCGAGGAAAGCGTCCATCGCCCCCTCGCAAAGCCCCGTTATCATGGAGGGATATTTTCGAAAAGCTGTGCGGCTTGTTTCCAGCGCTTTTCGAATCTCTCCGTACTCTCTGTTTTTTCGAATCGGATCGAGTAAAAGATTCATAATTACCCACCCTTCATTTATTTTTAATTTCCCGAATACATCATATAGCATAAATACGGACATCATCGGGAAGAAGTCCGATTTTGAAAGAATTATTTACATGCGATCACACAAGAAGCGATCTCATACAAAAGCTTACCTGCTTTTTCAAACATTGGTTGCGGAAGTTTTTGGGGAAGCGTTGCTTCTAAAGAAAACACGCCTTGATAATTTACATCGTGAAGCGCCTTTCCGAAATCTTCCCAATCGGTAATTCCGTAATAAGGCATCAAATGCAGATCTGCCCAACCGTTGCTGTCATGAATATGATATACGGGGATCATATCCGCGTATTTTCGCACAAACGCGCCTGCCCTTTCACCCTTAAAAAGAGTCATGTGTCCGAGATCCAAACACATTTTAAAATGATCGCTATTCATTTCTTTTGCAAAATTCATCGTTGCCTCGGGACTGCCGAGCGAAAGACCGCGCATAGGCATATTTTCAAGACAAATCACAACATCGACTTCTTCATCTGCTTGCAAAAGCGCATTCATAAATGCAAAATTCATCTCTCTTGTTTCTTTTTCATAGCCCGCATCTCTTTCACCATAAGGCATGATTGGGTGAATGACCCAATATTTACAACCGAGAATCGCTGTACCGCAAATAGATTTTTTCATTTTTTCCATGCGTTCCGCGCGATCTTCCGGTGTGCTATCCTGTGGGGGCCAGCGCCATGGGCCATGAACTTGATATATTTCCAATCCGGCTTCTTTGGCAAGCGCTTTTTCTTTGCGCAGCATTGCCTCAAATTCTTCATCTGACAAGGAATACAGAATTTCCTCTGTATCAGCCATAGAATAATCCACCGCTTCATAGCCGTGTGAACGCATCACTTGAAACCGATTGTCGCCGTAGTGTCTGTAATTCTGCTCCGTCATGCCGATTTTCATATTTGCAACCTCTTTTTTGTTTTTTATATTAACCGTTATAAAGGCACATTGCGCGTTCCAGATCACCTTTGATGATCAGTTCTGCGGCACCTTTTACGTCATCAAAGCGAGAAATGATCGCTTTTTTATCTTCTGTGGGAAATTTTCCAAGCACCCAATCTGCAAGATCATATTCGGGATTCGGCTTCTCTCCGACACCGATGCGCACACGGGGAAATTTGTCCGTACCAAGCCATTGAATAATGCTTTTGAGTCCATTGTGACCGCCGGCACTTCCGCTTTTGCGAATTCTGATTTTTCCTGGTTTTTGCGTGATGTCATCGCAAAGAACGATCACGTTTTCCGCAGGAATTTTATAAAAATCTGCTGCTGCGGAAATCGCTGTTCCCGATGCATTCATAAACGTTTGCGGCTTCATGAAAAGTACTGTTTTTTCTCCGATTTTTGCGTCCGCAATCAGCGCGTCATATTTTGCGCGATTGATCTTCACGCCAAGCTTTTCCGCAACATAATCAATGGCAAGAAAACCCGCATTGTGGCGGGTTTCTTCATATTCTTTTCCGGGATTGCCAAGTCCTACGATAATATATTCGGGTTTGCCCCCGATAGCACTTTGCGTACTGATTTTCTTAAACAAATCGTCAAGTGACATAAAAAGATTCTCCATTTTCAAATTACTTGAATAAAGTATGGTAAAATTTTATTCGTATCATATTAATTTTACACGATATTGTAAAATTTCGCAAGATATTTTTTCTTCTTTCTTGTAATTTCTATGAAATTTTATAAATTTTTGAAATTTTTTATAAAAAGTATAGATATTGTGAAAAAAATGTGTTATAATATCTAATCGAAGAGGTTTTATAACAAAAAATTTCCAAAAACTCAAAAAAATTGGAGGTAGAACAACATGGCAAAAAAATATGTTTACCTTTTCACCGAAGGTAACGCTTCTATGCGTGAACTTCTCGGTGGTAAGGGCGCAAACCTTGCTGAAATGACTCACATCGGTCTTCCTGTACCCCAGGGCTTCACCATTTCCACAGAAGCTTGCACACAGTACTACGAAGATGGTCAGAAGATCAACGATGAAATCATGGCTGAGATCATGGAATACATCGAAAAGATGGAAGAAATCACCGGCAAAAAATTCGGTGACCTCGAAAATCCCCTTCTCGTTTCCGTTCGTTCCGGTGCCCGCGCTTCCATGCCCGGCATGATGGATACCATTCTCAACCTCGGTCTTAACGAAGAAGTTGTTGAAGTAATGGCTAAAAAATCCGGCAATCCCCGTTGGGCTTACGACTGCTACAGAAGATTTATTCAGATGTACTCTGACGTAGTTATGGAAGTTGGTAAGAAATACTTCGAAGAACTCATCGACAAGATGAAAGAAGAAAAAGGCGTTAAACAGGACGTTGAACTCACTGCTGAAGACCTCAAAGAACTTGCTAACCAGTTCAAAGCTGAATATAAAGCAAAAATCGGTGCAGACTTCCCGAGCGATCCTAAGGAACAGCTCCTCGGCGCTGTAAAGGCAGTATTCCGTTCTTGGGATAACCCCCGTGCGAACGTTTACCGCCGCGACAACGATATTCCTTATTCTTGGGGTACCGCTGTTAACGTACAGATGATGGCATTCGGTAACATGGGTGATAACTGTGGTACCGGTGTAGCATTCACTCGTGACCCTGCTACCGGTGAAAAGAAGCTCATGGGCGAATTCCTCACCAACGCACAGGGTGAAGACGTAGTAGCAGGTGTTCGTACACCTATGCCCATCGCTGAAATGGCTGACAAATTCCCTGCTGCTTTCGCGGAGTTCCAGAAAGTATGCCAGATCCTCGAAAATCACTACCGTGATATGCAGGATATGGAATTCACCATTGAAAACGAAAAACTCTATATGCTCCAGACTCGTAACGGTAAGAGAACCGCTCAGGCTGCTCTCAAGATCGCTTGCGACCTCGTTGACGAAGGTATGATCACTGAACAGAAAGCTGTTGAAATGATCGACCCCAGAAACCTCGATACACTTCTCCACCCGCAGTTCGACGCTAAAGTTCTTAAAGCTGCTAACCCCGTTGGTAAGGGCCTCGGCGCTTCCCCCGGTGCTGCTTGCGGTCAGGTAGTATTCACTGCTGAAGACGCAGAAGCTTGGAACAATGCAGGCAAGAAAGTTGTCCTCGTTCGTCTTGAAACATCTCCTGAAGATATCACAGGTATGAAAGCTGCTCAGGGTATCCTCACCGTTCGTGGCGGTATGACCTCTCACGCAGCCGTTGTTGC
>CAYXQF010000027.1:0-22021 GCA_964466625.1 uncultured Lachnospiraceae bacterium
ATTTTTTTCAAAAAACAGGCGAAAATCCCCTCTTTCTATGGTATAATAGAACAACGGAGAAACCCACAAAGAATAAATCCAAAGGAACGGTTCAAAGACATGGAAAAACACATTGAATACACAACAAAAGGTACCTGCTCCCGCCAGATCAAGATCACTCTCAATGACGGCGTGATCGAATCTGCTGAATTTGTCGGCGGTTGCCACGGCAACACACAGGGCATCACCAAACTCGTTAAGGGCATGAAGGCAGAAGATGTGATTGCTCGCCTCAAAGGCACCGATTGCAGAGGCAGAGGCACCTCCTGCCCCGATCAGCTTGCAAAAGCGCTCGAAGCAGCACTCTCTGAATAAGCAAAATCAACAAACAGCGGCATACGCCGCTCATGCGTCGGTAGCGCAGCTGGATAGAGCGACAGATTCCGATTCTGTAGGCCGCGGGTTCAAATCCTGTCCGACGCGCCAAAAAGAAACGACGATCTTCAAATGAAGATCGTCGTTTCTTTTTGTTCTTTTCTCTATTCACTTTTCTCTCTTCTCTAAAAATCCCAAGAAACCCCACAGATATTGACACCCCTTTCTTTTTGTGCTATAATAAAACTGCAAAAATTTCTTCCTTTATATTATATATAGGAGTTCCCGCTATGTCTAAGAACAAACGAATGCACAAGCCCAAGCTCACAAAGCGAGACAAATATCTCTACATCGCAAGTCTGATTGTCACCGCATTCCTCGGTCTTGCGTCTTGGCTCCCGATTTTACTGCTTCGACAGCGTATCGGCTTACAAGCAGAAGAAGTCATCGCTTCAACCCAAAAAGACTTTTCCGTATTTTTCATACTCCCCTTGCAGCTATGCGCGCTTATCGTCTTTTTCTTTTTGGCTGATCGTTTTGAAGTAAAGCGACTTCCCTTTTTCACAAAGATCAAGATACGCCGCGGCATCATCATCGCATTCTCCACCCTCGTAGCAATCTCGATCGCGGTCATCCCCCTGACGCTTTTCGCAAGAGTAACCTTGACCGAAGAAGGCGAAATCGCACAATACAATCCCCTAAACAAAGAAACTTCCCTCTATGAAGCAGAAGATATTCATGCTGTCACATTTGGAATCGAGATACATAAAAGCACTTTTCGCAGATTACACGATCCCAATTATTACGTCTACGTCACCTTTGACACTTCGGATGGTGATCAATTCTATTTCGCGAACGATGCGTTTGCAGGCGATCTTGAAGAAAAGCTCACCCATCTCCTGCATCTCAAAAATATCTACACGGATATCACGGTAATGAAAAACGAAGATCGCATTGACGATTTTATTAAAATCGAACATTTAAGCGAAACAGAAGCCAAATTATTAAAACAACTATTTGAAATCCAATAAACACAAATCCCCCGCAGCCAAATAATAAACGCTATATATAATAAAAGGAAGGAAATTGACAAAGATCATGCCCGAAATCACCCCCATGCGCATCATCGCTCATATCCGCAATCATTTTCCGGAAAAGTTCGGAATCCCGCGTCAAAGCGGACTTGTGGATAGCGTACATGCCACGATCGTTTTTGAACCGGAATATCGCAACCCCGATGCCTTTCGCGGTCTGGAAGGTTATTCGCACATTTGGCTTCTTTGGCAATTTTCAGAAGCCATTCGTGAAGAGTGGGCTCCCACAGTTCGCCCACCAAGGCTCGGCGGCAACAAACGAATGGGCGTTTTCGCGACACGTTCCCCATTTCGTCCCAACCCCATCGGACTTTCCTCGGTACGCATCATAAAAATCGACTTGCACACCCCCGAAGGTCCCGTGATCCACGTGGCAGGCGCCGATCTGCTCGACGGCACACCGATCTATGACGTCAAGCCATATCTTCCCTACACGGATTCTCACCCCGATGCACGCGGCGGCTTTGGATTCACCCCCGGCGAAGGAACCGTAAACGTAAATATTTCAGAAGAACTTCTCCAAAAAATTCCCGCAGCACTGCGAGAAAGTGCGCTTGATCTTTTGCGCGAGGATCCTCGTCCCGGTTATCAGCATGATCCCGACCGCATCTATCACATGATGTACGCCGATTTCGAGATTCATTTCACAGTTAGCGAAAAAGAACTTACCGTCATCGACATTCAATAAAAAGGTTCAGTACCCTATGCAACAAAAAAACCCCTGCGTAAGCAGGGATTTTTCATAATCAAATGGATCCATGGATTCTTTTTTCCAAAGCTTTGATAAATGCACGCGCATCTTTCTCGAAGCGTGTGAAACCAAGTCTGCTGTGCAAAGCAAATCCTGCAGGAACTTTTTCATACGGGATCCGATGCCGTAAAACAGCAAAACCGTTTTCCGAAACTTGAAATTCCGTTTGTTCCGAAAAAGCACGAAATCCTTGAAGCAACCGAAATTCCGATTCACATTCGGGCATGACCTCAGAAAAATACGGTACGCACCCCTCATTTTTACAGGCGATCGGCTCTTGCGCGGTCTGCGTTTTCACGCAAAGAACGTGAGCATCTCGTTCTCCCGAAAGCGTCAAGGAAACCGATTTGCTCTCGGAAATTTTTAACATGAAATAAAGCAGATGAAACAAGCGATGCAAAAGATCGGAAGAAGAAAGCCGAACCGGATATTTCGCTTCGAAGCTCTCATCGATCTGTGCCGAAATGCGATATCCCAAAACAGAAAGCGCACGCAATTTTTCAAAAAGCGGCATCAAAATATCTTGCAGCGCATAGAGCGCAATGCCAAGATCCGTTTCTTCCTGATCGGTAAAAAGTAAGATATCCTCATAAAACCGCCGAACATCTGCAGGCGCTTCTCCATGCGTATTTTTCAAGGAGAAAACAAAATCTTCTGCCGACGTGCCGTATGCACCAAGCATCTGCTTCATGATTCGTCTGCCGTCGGGATATTGAAAACGCGTCAGAAAAAGATAAAGTGAGACATCTCCGTCCGAAAGCCGGACGCCGTTCACATACGGCGTATTGCCAATCAAAAACACCATATTTTCTTCGTCAGAAGCACGAAAATGTCTTTCAACCTTTGCGCGTTTACGGATCATTTTTTGATATTTCGCCGTTTGCGGATTTTTATAGCAAACAAATCCGTTTTTATCCACCGCGAACACGGGAAAAGCCACGTGATCAAAAAGTTCTTGATATAAATTCTGTTTCATAACCCACTAAAGACAAACGAGAAATCTTTCGATTTCTCGTTTTTAATTTTTCATATCCTATATGGAAAAAGCTTATTTTTGGTACTTTTCGATCGCAGTCTTCATGCGTTCGAGTGCCGCTGCCAAATATCTGCGAGGACAAGCCAAATTCCAACGGGCAAAGCCCTCACCGCCCAAGCCGAACATCGGACCGGGATCGAGGAAAAGATATGCTTCATCGCGAAGCAAAGCATCTTGTTCTTCCTGCGTCCAGCCGTATGCGCGGTAATCCATCCACAAAAGATACGTGCCTTCCATTTCGGAAGTTTTGATCAGAGGAAGATTTTCTTTCAGATAGTTTACAACGAAATTTTTATTTTCGTTGATGTATTCCACCATTTCCGCCATCCATTCTTCCGCACGAGTATAAGCGTATTCCACAGCCTTATAGCTCAGCGCATTCATCGAAAAATGACCGCGTGATGCCTGAATTTTTTCACGGATCTTGGCACTCGGAGCAAAAATATTGGAAGCCTGGACACCTGCAAGATTGAACGTCTTACCGGGCGATGTGCAAACCAAGCAATTTTCCCAATATTTTTCGTCCAAAGAAAATACAGAAACGTGCTCATAGCCGGGCATAACAAGATCGAAATGGATCTCATCAGAGATGAGGAACACATGATGGCGCAGGCAAATATCTGCGATCTGTGTCAGCTCCTCTTTTGTCCAAACACGGCCAACAGGATTGTGCGGACTGCAAAGAATACAAAGTTTCACGTCATCTCTTGCTGCTTTCGCTTCAAAATCCGCAAAATCAATCGTGTAAACGTCATCTTTTTCAATCAGCTGGCTTTCCACAAGGCCGCACCCGTTATGCGCGATCACCTGTCTGAACTGATGATAAACAGGCGTCATGATAAGAACGCTGTCCTCTTTTGTGAGAAGCGCCGCAATGATCTGACGGAGCGCAGGAACGATGCCGCTGAACTCCACAAACCATTCTTTCTTCGGAGAAAAACCGTGACGTCTTTCCATAAAGCCGATGACTGCATCATAATAAGCGTCCGTCGCTCTCGTATAACCGAGAACGGAAGTATCAAGATATTCCTTGAGTCCCTCCATAATTTCGGGTGCATTTTTGAATTCCATATCCGCCACAGAAAGCGGAATGACATCTTCGGGAAGTTTCCCGAAATCGTCTTTCATTTCGTCCCACTTAAACGAACCTTTGTCGTAACGGGGGATTAAAGTTTCAAAATCGTATTTCATTTTCACCTCAGTTACCAAATCCGTCAGAAATGTCAACACCCTCGTTGACCTGCGGATAATAGCTGCCGTAGCGATATTCCACGGGTTCATCAAATTCCATCTTCAAGACGGTGATACCCATATTTTGATCAGGACAAGTCTTCGGCAGATTTTTGAAAATAAGACAATGACCTTGATGTTCAAATTCCACGTTTTCACCCGTTCCGAGAATGGTGACCTTTTTCGGTTTGGTAACGTAACCGCCAAAGGACATCACACCGCTATCAGGCCATATGTATTGCCAAGCATAAACAGTTTTCTGATCAGGAGATACCGTACATTGTCCGATCTGATTGGAACCGATCGCGTTACCAACGCGCGCTTTCAATCCATAAGCCGCTTCTCCGTTTTCACGGAGCCAGCCGCCGATCTGCTTGAGCGGACCAATCGCCTCTTCGGGAACCGTGCCATCGGCTTTCGGGCCAATGTTGAGCAACAGATTGCCGCCCGATGCCGCACATTTACGAAGCATGCGGATCACTTGGTTTGCCGAATACGTATACGGTGTGATCTGTTTTTCGTCAAGATATCCCCAAGAAATACCGTTAAAGGTCATGCAAGCTTCCCAATCCTGTTCCGCATCAGGGCTGAGAGATTCCTCAGGTGTCTGGAAATCTTCCGCCATACGGCTGCGGTTATTGATAAGCATATCAGGCTGAAGTTTGCGAAGCTTATAATTTCGGTTCACGGAATTCCAATTCTTCGTACTCATGCGCGGCCACGGCATATCATACCAAAGAATATCAATTTTTCCGTAATTCGTAAGCAATTCCACATTAAGATCTTCAATGTATTGGAGAAAGCGTTCACGCGCTGCATCGTCGGTCATGCACTTCCAAGCGTCAGGGTGACGCCAATCCATCAGAGAAGAATAAAGACCGATCTTCAGATCATACTTGCGGCAAGCGTCCACAAATTCACGAACGATGTCGCGGTGCGGACCATAGTTCACGGAATTGAAAGGATTCACCTTGGAATCCCAAAGAGAAAATCCTTCATGATGACGTGTCGTCAAAACAGCGTATTTAGCGCCTGCTTCTTTCGCAAGCTTACACCATTCGTCCACGCAACCTTCCCTCGGACAAAAATCAGCAGCACGTTTTTCGTATTCGCCAATTTTTATGCCGTCCCAAACCTGCGCCCACTCACCCGTTCCGCCTGCAGAGAAAAGTCCATAATGAATAAAAAGGCCGAATCTGGCTTCGCGAAACCAAGCCATGCGCTGATCTCGCGTGGATTTTGTCCACGCGAGATATTCTTCGCTTGAAATTCTTTGTTCAATCATAAGAATATCCTTTCGTTAATCTTTTTGCTCGATACCGAGGATAAATTCCTTTGCGTAAGGCAAGGTTTCGATCCACGCACAAAGTGTGTGCCATTCATCGAGCTTATGATAACGTCTTGCATAATAAATATTCACAAGATTTTCGTAATTCATCGTCACGGTGCGAAGCTGATTGAAGCTCGTAGGAAGAAGCTGGATCATATCGTACCAATACGATTTATCTTTTGTTTCAAGAAATTTTTGTCTGCGTTCTTCTAAGCAAGCGATCATCGTGTCAAGACACGCAAGCGCCACGTCACTCATGTGATCGTGAGAAAAATCATCGCGGCAAAATTCTTTTGCCTGAATCTTATGCATCGTGCTCGTGGAGTTTGCCACCGTTCCGACTTTATAAGTGTCAAATTCTTTCCACCAATAAAGCGGCGCCAAAATATCCACACTCACAAAGATCTGGCGCATGAATTTTCTGTGATCCGAGCCCGCATGGCAAAGGCGCATACCAAGTCCAAGATCATTTTCACCGAGAACGTATTCCCCGTTCTCATCATAACCGCTGTCGCTTCTCGCCCAGCTGTTCATGGGATTTCTCGCACCGCGGATCGCGTTTTCAATGTTCATAACGCTAGTGTTATTCACTGTAAGCATTGATAAAACCTCTTAAAAATCAATCTACAAAAACAACGGTTGCTTCTTTTTCGTCACCAAGTTCAAAGGTAACGAATTCGCCGTCGTAAGCAAATTCTACTTCATTTTCACCAACAGTAACGCTCTTCGGAGCTACCTTGGAGAATACTCTCGCGGTGTAAACACGATCACCCATACCTGTGAATTCGCCTTCACGGTCACCGATGCCGATGTTCACAATACCGTCTGCTTCCACCATGGAAATTCTGGTCACAGCACGTTTGCCTTCCTTGAATTCGAGCGACATACCGTCATCTTCATAGAAATCATAGTAAGAAGCACCTTCGGGATACATATCGAGAATGATATGCTTGGTATCACCGGGAACGGTGTGCTGACGGGGTTCATCGGTCGGAATGATCGCGCCGCCCTTAACAAAGAGAGAACCGCCGCGGTTTGCAGGAATTTCTGCTTTCATTGTCTGACCGCCGGCATAAACCTCACCGGTCCAGTAGTCGATCCACGAGGAACCTGCAGGGAGTGTCACTTTATCGGAGAATGCACCAACGAGGAAGTTTTCACCAAACATATATTCTGTGATGCAATCAATAAGCGCTTCGTCTTCATACATGAGAGGCATTGCGCGGCAAACAGGCATACCTGTCATATTTGCTTTGATCGCGGTGGAATAGATATAAGGAAGGATACGATAGCGGAGTTTATCGTAATATTCAAAAATGGGTTCCATTTCTTCGCCTGCCCACCACGGGTGAGAGAAACCGTACCAGCTATTGAGCTGACACCAAGCAGTGAAGAAACAGTAGTGCAAACCATCTTTCTTAAAGATGTCCATATCGCAAGTAAGGTTGGAGATACCGGACATACCGCAGCTAAGTGTCCACGCGAGCGTGGAAAGACCGCCGCCATTATCACCGGTATTGGAAGCACAGTAAGCACCCGTGCCGGTGTAGCCACCGCAGTAGTGGTGCATTGCGCGCTTGCCCGTATATTCGGAAGAACCTCTTGCCATATCACGCATGAAAATGGTCTGAATGAGGTTGTGCATTTCGGGGTCACCCTTGCCGTTGGCATAAATTCTGCCTTCGTCCGCATTGTCAACGGTATGGCAGGGGTCACATTTGAAGGAAGATGCACCGTCATTCATAAATGCCTTGAGATGATCGAACCAGTCAGGAATCTCGGGAGCCACTTCGTTACCGATGCGACGTTCTTCTTCTGCGGTGAAGTCATGTTCGCAGCAGAGCCAGAGATGAAGCTTGTAGCCATAGCGAGCAAGTGCCGCTGTAAAGAAGTTCGGATCAATTTTGCCGTACTCTTTGCTTCTTGCCCATTCTTCAATGAGGAATTTACCGCGAGGGCCGTTGCTCCATTTTTTGTTTACAGAGAAGTCATAGCGTTTTTCCATCCAACCGGGTTCCAAGCTGATAGAGTCACAAGGAAGTCCTGCTTGACGGAACTGCGCCGCATTTCTCATAACTTCGTATTGGTCAGCCGTATACTGATCGAGGAAGGCAAGGCCGTGCGCCCATTTCGGAAGCATTGCGGGACGGCCTGTGATGTAAGTAAAACGTTCCAAAAGTTCCGCGAGCGTATCACCTGCAAAAATAGTGAAGTCGATATCGCCATCAGGGAGATACCACATAATTTCATTTGCGTTCTTTGCGCAAACGTCGATCGCGTGCCACCATGTGGAGTTGCAGAGGATACCGTAACCCGCTTTGGTCATCAGGAAAGGAACAGGCATTTCGTTGCTCTGATATACAACGCGCTGGAGATAGGTTCTGCCGTTCAAAACGATCTTATCGGTGTTTGCCGCACCAAGGCCGTAGAAAAGCTCGTCCTCAATGCTCGTTACGGTAAAGTATTTGGGATCCTTCTGGAAATCAACGGTACCGTAGCTGCGTTTTGCGTCTTCACCGATGATCTGCTTGGGGGAAGGACGCATACCGTTCAATTCTTTATTAAAATATTCCTTAACAGCTTCTGTTTCAGGATTTGCAAGACTTACCTTGCGTTCAACACGGGGAGAAGAGAACGTTACCACACCGTCTTCATAAGTAACGGTGAGAGAACCGGCTTTCACACCGTTTTCCACGTCTTCGCCGAAGTTTTCTTCGGGTTTTGTGTAAAGGTTGTAGCGGTCAAAGAGAGATTCTTCCGTACCGATGTGAACTCTCACGATGTCATTCGCATACGCAGTGATGCGAACGGCTTTTTCGCCGTATGTAAATTCTTTTACCATATAAATTAACCTTCCCTTTCTTCTGTTTTCAAAAATTTAGGTTGGTGATTTCGTTTCGGCGCACCATGCACATGGCTTATAACCGTGCGTTTCCAAATAAGCAAGACTTTCCACGCCGATCTCAAGCTTATTGTTTGGGGATATTTTCTTTGCGTAAACACAATTTTTATCCAAATGATAGATGTCGCTCGTTTTATTAATAACAACAGGAATCCTCTCCGTTTCGTGCGAAGAGGAAACCTGTTTCGTATAATCATCTTTAGAGATAAGAACGTTCGCACCCGTCGCGCAAGAACAAAAAAGCGATGTCAAAAGCAAGATTTCTGCAAACAGAAAACAAACTTTTTTGAGCAAATTCAGGATCTTAACCGATCTTCACAAAAACAGTGTAGTCAGCAGTTTTCGGAACTTTCACCCATGCAAAAGATTCCGCTTCAATGAGGAACGTTTCCGCCCGTTTGCCGGAAACGATCTCTTCGCCAACACACGTTGCACGAAATTCGTAAGTCTGTTTACTGCGATTGACAATGACCGCAACCATGTCCTTTTCGCCATGCCGTTCATAGCAGAGGATCTCGCCATCAGCATGGATCGTCGAAAGGGTTCCTTCTTCAAAGATTTTTTCTTTTCTGCGAGCAGCCGTAAGTGCATGATAGAAGTCCAAAAGTTCTGTATCTTCCTTGCCCCACGGATAAGGCATACGGCAGAAAGGATCGCCGTACCCTTCCACGCCCGCTTCATCACCATAATAGATGCACGGTACACCCGGCACCGACATCTGAATGGCAACAGCAAGCTTCATCAAAGCCTTCGCACGACGGCGGCGCTCTGCACTCATGTGGTGTTCCGCACGTTCATGATACGGAACTGAAGAAGCATCGCGATCGCCCACCGCTGTGAGAATTCTCTCCGTATCGTGTGTACCGAGGATATTCATCAAAGCGTTAGCCGCGTCCGGCGGATAATTGGAATAAATGCTCTCCAGTGTTCTGCGCATATGACCGTGATCGCCGTTTCTTACGTAAGCGATGATCGCTTTTTGCATCGGATAGTTCATAACGGTATCCAATTCCTGTCCGCGGAAATATTTCTTGCGGATCCCATAAGAAACCTTGGTGGTCGCGTCTTCCCACACCTCGCCGATCACGAGCGCGTCCTTCTTTTCTTCTCTTGCCGTTTTCGCAAGTTCCGCGAGAAAATCGTCGGAAAGCTCGTCGGCAACGTCAAGACGCCAGCCGTCAATGCCGCGTCTGAAATAACGGCGAACGATGCCGTCTTCTCCAAAAAGAAAGCTTCGGTACGTCGGCTCGTCACTTTTCACGCGAGGAAGCGTCATGATCCCCCACCAGGATTCATACTGATCGGGATAACGCGAAAAAGTATACCAAGAGGAATACTGTGAATCTTCAGACTGTGCTGCGCCGATACTAGCATAGTTTGCATTTTGATTGAAATATACACTGTCACTACCCGTGTGATTGAAAACACCGTCCAAAATAATGTGAATACCACGCTTTTTTGCCGCCGCAATGAGCGCATCAAAGGCTTCTTCCCCACCGAGCATTTCATCAATCTTGGAATAATCGGCAGTATTATACTTGTGATTGGAAGGAGAATCAAAGATCGGATTCAAATAAAGACAAGTGACACCGAGGGCAGCAAGGTAATCCAGTTTTTCCGTGATACCTTGCAGGTTGCCCCCGTAAAAAAGATTATTTTTATTGTTTTTTTCTCGGTTACGCAAAAATTCAGGGAATTTTTTGAGGTCTCGACAGAGTACAGAATCTTCTTTCACAGCATTTTCACCCACAGAAAAGAATCTGTCGGGAAAAATCTGATAAAAGATTCCGCCATAGATCCATTTCGGGGGATTCTCTCTTTTTTCAAAGACAAGAAGCTGGAAGTCGCCTCTGCCATCGTTTTCAGCGCCGAACGATTCCGAAAAATCATTTCCGCGATGAAGCATATCAAATGCGCCGAACTTCGTTTTGATGCGGTATTTATAAAAGAACAAACCGCTCTTCTCTTTTCCGCAAAGACTTTCCATCGGAACGCGGACGAAAAATTCATCGCCGTCCTTTGTCATATCCAAGCGGAAAGAGCTTCCCGTATCGTCGCTGACAAGCCTCATTTCAGCAGCTTCGGTGGTATCGGGCACATGAATGCGAAACTCGACCGCATCGCCATACGCAAAAGCGTTGCGATGCGTCACGTCGGTTCCGTCAAGTAATTTCTGTTCCAGATGTCGGGACGCGACATCAAATCGAGAAAAACCGGCCATGCTGTTACTCCGTTACGCGATCAAGATTCCAGATATTTTCAGCATATTCACGGATACTGCGGTCTGCTGCAAAGTGACCTGCTGCCGCAATATTGAGAATCGCCTTCGATGTCCAGGAGGTGCGGTCTGCATAATCGGCAACAGCACCGTTGTAAGTTCTGAAATAAGATTCAAAATCAGCAAGACACATATAAGGATCGGCAACGCTGTAATTTCCGTGGAGGAAATAATTTGCAATACCGGAGAAATCTTCCCCGTTGAAGCCGCCCTTGATGCGGTCGACCGCTGCTTTGAGTCTTTGATTGTTATTGTAGTAAGTGACTGCGGAATAGCCGCTCTTCCAAAGTTCTTCCACTTCTTTCGCGGTAAGACCGAAGATATAGATATTATCGTTGCCGACAGCTTCCGCCATTTCTACGTTTGCGCCGTCGAGCGTACCGATCGTCATCGCACCGTTGATCATGAACTTCATGCAGCCGGTGCCGCTGGCTTCTTTACCTGCGAGAGAGATCTGTTCGGAGATATCGGTCGCGGGCATCAAAATTTCCGCTGTGCTTACGTTGTAGTCTTCAAGATAGATCACGCGGATCTTTTCACGGATCACGGGATCCTTGTCGATCTCTTTGCCAAGGCTCCAGATGAGGCGAATGATATCTTTCGCCATGTAATAACCGGAAGCTGCCTTACCACCGAAGATAAAGGTCTGCGGAGGAATATCAAGATTCGGGTTATTCTTGAGTTCGTCATAGAGAGCAACGATCTTGAGCACGTTCAAGGTCTGACGTTTGTATTCATGGATACGTTTTACCTGAACGTCGAATACGGAGTGGGTATCGATCGCACAACCAGTGCGGCCGCAGAACCACTTCGCAAAGTTTTCTTTGTTTTCATGCTTGATGGCACGAACAGCTTCAACCACACCTGCGTCATTTGCGAAATCTGCAAACTGCGCGAGTGTTTCGGGATCCTTGCGATAGGAAGTACCGATGGTGCTGTCCAAAAGACCGGCAAGCTTGGGGTTGGAATAGCAGAGCCAACGTCTGTGTGCAATGCCGTTGGTAACGTTGGTAAACTTATCGGGTTCTGCTTTATAGAAATCGTGGAATACGGTTTCTTTGAGGATATCGGAGTGGAGTTTGGATACACCGTTTACCGTGTGAGAGCCGACAACACTGAGGTTTGCCATGCGAACCTGACCGTTACCGATGATGGACATACGGGAAATGCGGTCCCAGTCGCCGGGATAGAAATTCCAAAGGTCAGCGCAGAAGCGGCGGTTGATCTCACAAACGATATTGTGGATACGCGGCAAGCGCAGACGGAAGAGATCTTCATTCCAGCATTCAAGTGCTTCGGGAAGAACAGTATGGTTGGTGTAAGAAACGACACTGGTGACAATATCCCACGCGGTTTCCCAAGAGAAGGAATAGGTATCCATGAAAATTCTCATGAGTTCAGGGATACAGAGCGCGGGGTGTGTATCGTTGATGTGGATCGCATTCTTCTCTGCGAAGTTTGCGAGTGTGCCGTACTGTGCGAGGTGGTCGGCAATGATGTTCTGGAGAGAAGCAGAAACGAGGAAGTACTGCTGGCTAAGACGGAGGAGCTTACCTTCGGTGTGATCATCGGAAGGATAAAGCACTTTTGTGAGCGCTTCTGCGTCCATGCTCTGCTTGAGCGCCTGTGTGTACTGCCCCTGTGTGAAAAGCTTCATGTTGAAGTTGTTCGTGGTCTGCGCTTTCCAGAGGCGGAGGTTGCTGACAGCTTTGCTGTCGCCGCCGGAGATCATAATATCATACGGAACAGCCTGCATTTCTTCGTAATCGGTATGTGTGATTCTGAGCGCACCATCGTCCCATGCTTCGGAGATCTTACCGCCAAAACGAACGGAGAATGTCTTATCCGTGCGAGGAACGAGCCAGCCTTCTGCACCGGGCAACCAAATGTCAGGGAGTTCTACCTGGTTGCCTTCGATGATCTTCTGTTTGAAAAGACCGTATTCATAGCAGAGGGAGAAGCCTGTTGCGGGATAATCGAGCGTTGTAAGCGCGTCCATAAAGCAAGCAGCAAGACGGCCAAGACCACCGTTACCAAGACCGGGGTTCGGTTCTGCCGCGTAAAGATCTTCGATGTCACAGCCAAGCGCTTTTACAGCTCCCGCATAAGCGTCCTCGATACCGAGGTTGCGAAGATTGTTTTTGAGAGAAGGACCAATAAGGAACTCCATGCACATATAGTAGACGCGTTTTGCGCTGTTTTTCTTCATCAAACGGCGATATGCAGAGCGTTTTTCCGTCAGCATATCTTTTACCGTGAGGATCACAGCTTTATAGATCTGCGCCTTGGTCGCTTCTTCGGGACGAACACCAAAATATCTGGAAATTTTATTTTCCAGGACCGTTTTGATATCCTGTTCCGTGATATTCTTTTTGAGTTGATCCATGTTCGTTTATTTCCTTTTGTGATAGATTCTATTGCGAAACACGCAAGCCTTAAGATCAAAGCAAGCGGTCGTAAAGCTCCATATAACGAGCTGCGGAAACGTTCCAGGAGAAGTCCACTTTCATGACCTTCTTCACGAAAGGCTTCCAAGCATCGGTGTGATAGAGAGCTTCTGCTTCACGAATAACGTAAAGCATATCGTTGGCATTATATGCGGAAAACGTAAATCCGTTCCCTTCGCCTTCCTCGGTATAAGGCTTGATGGTGTCGAAAAGACCGCCCGTTTCACGAACGATCGGCACCGCGCCGTAGCGGGAAGCGATCATCTGAGAAAGACCGCAAGCTTCACTCTTGGAGGGCATCAGGAAAAGGTCAGCGCCGGCATAAATAAGCTTGGAAAGCGTGCGGTTGTAAGCAAGGTTGATGGAGATCTTGCCGGGGTAGCGATCTGCCGCCTCACGGAAGAAGTCTTCAAAGCCCTTTTCACCCGTGCCGAGCAAGATAAACTGTACGTCGTCCTGCATGATCTCATCAAATACTTCGCGTACAAGGTCAAAACCCTTATGGGAAGCAAGACGGGAGATCATTGCGATCACGGGAACGTCCGCGCGAACTTCAAGACCGAACTTCTTCTGAAGTTCTTCTTTGTTCTTTTTCTTGCCGGAGAGCGCTCTCCAGTAATAGGAGTGAGGAATTTCCTCATCAGCCTGGGGATTGTAGTAATCGTAGTCGATACCGTTTACGATACCGTCGATCTTATAGGAGTATTCCTGAAGAATGGGGTGCAAACCGCAGGAATATGTAGGTGTCTGGATCTCTTTTGCATAGTTGGGGCTGACGGTGGTGATAAAGTCAGCGCAGACAACAGCGCCCTTGGTGAGATTGATCGCGCCGTTGTATTCCACAACGTTCATATCGTCGCCGTAAAGACCGAAGATATCGGAGAGGATCTCTTTACCGTAAACGCCCTGATACTCAATATTATGGATCGTGTAGACCACTTTGATACCTGCGTATTCGGGACGATCCCAGTAGTGACATTTCAGTTGAATGACGGAGAGCGCCGTCTGCCAGTCATTTGCATGGTAAACGTCGGGATAGAAATCAAGTTCACGCATCATTTCGAGAACCGCCACAGAGAAAAACGCAAAGCGTTCCGCATCATCATATGCGCCGTAGAGAGTCTCACGCATGAAATAATATTCATTGTCGAGGAAATAGAAAGTCACGTCATCTTTCTTGAGAGAAAAGATACCGCAGTAGAGATTGCGCCAAGCGAGCGGAACCGTCATGGATTTGACGAACTTCATTTTTCTTCGCCATTCTTTTTTGATCTGACTGTAAAGCGGCATTACGACGCGCACGTCACAGCCCGGATTTTTCTGCTTAACTGCCGCGGGGAGCGAACCGAGTACGTCACCAAGACCGCCGGTCGCGCCGAACGGCATTACTTCGCTTCCTGCATACAGGATTTTATTCATAAATTGCAGATCCTTTCTATAAGGTATTTTGCATATAACGCGGGAGAAGTTTCCACTCTTCCCCCGCGCGAAGAAGTTTTATAACTTTGTTTCGTCTTTAGGTTTTATAACGTTTGTTTGGTTTTATAACGTGAAGAGTTTTTGTGTATTTTCGGTCATCAGACCATCTTGCCCTTTTCCACATAGAGCGGGAGAGTCGAATGTCCGGAAAGGGTTACGCCGTCACGAATAACGGCATTTTTGTCGCAAACGGTGTAATTTACGGAAGCGTTTGCGCTGATCACGGTATCCTGGAAGAGAATGCTGTTTTTAACGACAGCGCCCTTGCCGACTTTGACACCGCGGAAGAGAATGCTGTTTTCTACTGTGCCTTCGATGACACAGCCGTCCGCGATAAGAGAATCCTTAGTCACTGCGTCTTCGGTGTAGTATGTAGGCGCAGAGTTGCGGACTTTGGTAAATACAGGTCTTGTTTCTACGTTGAAGAGAGATTCAAACATCTCTTCGTTGTCAATGAGCTGCATATTGTGTGCGAAATATTCTTCGAAAGAAGAGATGCAGCCGAAATATCCGTCATATTTGTAAGTGCGGAAATTTCTGAACGGCAAATTGCGAAGGAATACGTCGCGGTTAAGGCTTGTATAGCCGTGTGCGATGGAGTCGAGCACGAGATCCTGCAAATATTTGCGATTGATCACGAGGATATTGAGTGCGATATCCGCAGCGCCCTGGAAGTTGGTGGGATACGGAAGAAGGTCGGTCACTCTGCCCTCTTTGCTGGAGAACACGAGGGTGTTCTTTCTTGCAGTCACAGGGTTAAGCTCTGTGCGTTTTACCGCCATGGTAACGTCTGCGCCGCTTTCGATGTGTGCGTCGATCATCGCATTGAGGTCAATGTTGCAGATCACGTCACAGTCAGACATTACAACGTAGTCAGCTTTGATCTGAGAGATGGAGTGGCTGACGCTCTTGAGCGCTTCAAGTCTTGTGGAAGCATTTGTGTTGCTGTTCTGATAGCCTGTGATGTACGGGGGCAGGATCTGGATACCGCCGGAGCGGCGAGCAAGATCCCAGTCCTTACCTGCGCCGATGTGGTCCATCAGCGAGTGGTAATTGTACTGTGTGATCACTTTGATGTCGGTAATGTTTGAGTTTACCATGTTGGAAAGCGGGAAGTCAATCAAACGATAACGGCAACCGAAGGGAACCGCCGCGAGTGTGCGCTTTCTGGTAAGCTCCGAGATGTTGTTGTCGTGAATATTGGAAAAAATGATACCTTCTACTGACATAGCCGTTTTCCTCCTCAACCGATAAAATCTTTGATGTTGTTTACGTCGATCATTTCGCCGCCGCCAATGGTGGTACCTGCGGGAACGTCAACACCGGCACCGACAAGGAGAAGCTTCTGATTTTCCTTGGGTTCGCCGAGAACTGCGTTTTCGCCGACAACGGTATCGCTGTCAATGATCGAATATTCCACATGAGCGCCCGCTTTCACGGTAACACCACTCATGATCACGCAGTCTTTGACAACTGCGCCCTTTTCCACACGGACACCGTTTGCGAGAACGGAGTTTTCAACCGTGCCTTCCACAACACAGCCTTCGGTCAGCATTGTGTTTTTCACTTCTGCACCGGAAGCAACTCTGTGCGGAGGGAATGCGTTGTGGCGGTAGAAGATACGCCAGCTTCTGTCATACAAATTGAACGCCGGGGGATTGCCGAGGAGGTCCATATTTGCTTCCCAAAGGCTGGTGAGCGTACCAACGTCCTTCCAATAGCCCTGGAAGGTGTAAGAATACATCTTGCGACCGTCTGCGAGCATATTCGGAATGATGTTTTTACCGAAGTCGTTTGCAGAATCCGGATTTGCATCGTCTGCTTCGAGATAAGAAGTCAAAACGTCTGTAGAGAAAATATAGATACCCATGGAAGCTTTGTTGCTCTTGGGGCATTTCGGCTTTTCTTCAAATTCGATGATTCTGTTATTTTCGTCGGTATTGAGAATACCGAAGCGGCTTGCTTCTTCCATGGGAACTTCCAAAACAGCGATGGTGCAATCCGCGCCGTTCTTTTTATGTTCGGCAAGCATTTTGCTGTAGTCCATCTTGTAGATGTGGTCACCGGAAAGAATCAAGGTGTAATCAGGGGAATAGCGATTGATAAAGGGCAAGTTTTGGTAGATCGCATTTGCAGTACCGCGATACCAGTTTTTGCCGCCCTTTGCTTCGTAAGGAGAAAGAACGGTAACACCGCCGCGTGTGCGGTCGAGATCCCATGGTTCGCCGTTGCCGATGTATTCATTGAGGGCGAGCGGCTGATACTGTGTCAATACACCAACGGTGTCAATACCGGAGTTCACACAGTTTGACATCGGAAAATCTATAATACGGTATTTGCCGCCGAAAGGAACAGCGGGTTTTGCTGTCTTTTCGGTAAGAGTATAAAGGCGACTGCCTTGTCCGCCTGCGAGAAGCATTGCGACACATTCTTTTTTCTGGAACATAAGAATTTTCCTGCCTTTCGTTTTTCAAAATATTCAAAATAAATGCTTATGGTTATTTTGTTGTCTTTCTCTTTTGAATTCCCCTTCGTCTTAGGATAAGCCCACCGTAAGCAGGCACCGTAAGAGCGATTTCGCTTTTCATCTTGCCGGTTTCCTTGTACTGCTTGGAGCAAACCGTTCCGTTTGTAAGGCCGGAGCCGCCATATATCTGCGCGTCCGTCGTGAAGATTTCTTCGTATTCTCCTCGTTTGGGAACGGGGAGAACGTAATTTTCCCACGCGATCGGCGAGAAATTGATGACGACGAGGAGTTCTTGCCCATCGATCGAAATGCGGCGGTAGGAAATCGTGTTGCGATGCTTGTCGTTTGGTTCGATCCAAGCAAAGCCGTCCCAGCCGTCGTCGATCTCGTGCAAAGCACTCTCGTTTTGATAAAGCTCATTGAGCTTTTGAATACAACGCCTCATCTCCGTGTGGCGCGGATAATCAAGCATGAACCATTCGAGCGGACTCTCAGCGTCCCATTCGCGGAACGGCGCGAATTCCGTTCCCATGAAAAGGAGCTTTTTGCCCGGGTGCGTCATCATGAAAGTCATGAATGCGCGCATGGCTGCAAACTTTTCGTCATATGTACCGAACATCTTATCCACAAGGCTTTTCTTTCCCTGCCCCACACCATCGTGAGAAACGGGAAGAATATAGTTCTCCGCAAATGCGTACATCATCGGGAACGTCAGCTTATTGTGGCAAAACTGTCTTTTCACAGGATCTTCAGAAACATATTCGAACATATCGTTAGAAAAGCCCGTGTTCCACTTGAAGTTAAATCCAAGCCCACCCTCATAAGCCGGTTTTGTGATCATCGGCCACGAGGTCGATTCCTCCGCGATCATAAGGGTGTGAGGAAATTCCGCAAAAAGTGTGGAATTGAGTTTTTTGAAAAAGGCAATTGATTCCAGATTATGGTTATTTCCATAAACATTGGGATACCATTCGCCGGGTTCTCTGTCATAATCAAGATAAAGCATAGGGGTGATCGCGCTGACACGCAAACCGTCCATATGAAATTCGCGCAGCCAATACAGCGCGCTCGAAATGAGGAAGGATTGCACCTCGGGTCTTGCGACGTCGAAATAGCGCACGCCCCAAGTTTTGTTTTCCATGCGGTCTTTACCCTGATATTCATAAAGCGGAGAACCATCAAATTCAAAGAGGCCTTGTTCATCTTTCGGAAAGTAAGCGGGTATCCAATCCATAATGACACCGATGCCGTTTTCGTGCATTTTCCGAACGAAATATTTGAAATCCATCGGCATGCCGAAACGCGAAGTCGGCGCAAAATATCCCAAAGTCCGATATCCTCGTGCATCATCGGAAGAGTATTCCGTAACAGGAAGCAATTCCACGTGCGTATAATGCATCTTGGCAAGATACGGTGCCAAAGCGTCTGCGATCTCTCGGTAAGAAATCGCTTGGTCTTCGGTCTTGCCGTCGTTTTTCTGCCAAGAGGCGAGATGCATCTCGTAAATATTCAGGGGCGCACTATAAAAATGCGAGGTTTTCTTACCCTTTTGCGCAAAAAGCGCGGCTTTCTTTTCCAGAAAGCTTTCGTCACGCCATTCGAAGTGTTCTTCGTGGCAAAGGATCGAAGCCTTGTCCCCATCAGATGCAAAGCATCTTGCATAAGGATCGGATTTTCTGCGTATACCGCTCGGTGAAACAACTTTATACTGATAACGGCTGTTTTCAAGAGAATGCTCACAGACAAGTGTTGCGCTCCAGATACCCGAAGCGGGATTTTTGTCCATGGGCAAGCTTTCGTCCCAGTCGTTAAAATCGCCTATAACATAAATTTTGTCGGCACGCGGAGCCCAGACACGGAAGGTATAACGATAACTACCGTCCACTGTCATTTCAAGGTGTGCGCCGAACAAATCATATGCATAGGAATTGTTTCCCTGACAAAAAAGATAGGAAGCATATCCGTTTTCATGTTCCGTTTTTTGCATGAACTTCAACCTCCTTTTTTCAAAAAATCCGCGGGAGATTTTATCGTTAAGTTTATTATATAATATCCGCAAAAAAAAAGCAAGTAGTCACAGCTTTTTTTCCGACTGCAAACGCAAAAAAAGAATGATTTTTCACAAAAAATTCAAAAAGAAAACCGAAACTTTCAAAAAGTTTCGGTTATGTTTCAAATTGTTTTTGGAAATGTTTTATCTTTCTGCAAAATACCGTCTTTCATATCATATTTTTCCGTCGCAAAATATGATATTTCCGCATTGTCGTGACTGATAAAAAAACAAATTTTATGTTTAAGAAAAACCTTAAATTCTTTCATCACATTTTTCTTGATTTCCCCGTCAAGACTTTTGAAAGGCTCGTCAAAAAAATAAATATCCGCGTCATATGCCATCGCTCTTGCCAGAGAAACGCGCGCCGCCATGCCGCTGGAAAGCTCCTCGGGATATGAATTTTCCGCATCGGAAAGTCCCATTTTGCAAAGACATTCGCGCGCTGTTTTTTCTTTCTCTTTTTTGTCTTTGATATTCATCACGCAAGTGATATTTTCCAAAACTTTCGCAGAAGGAAAAAGTCTTGCTTCCGCAAAGCAAACAGCGGTCTTCCCATCAGCAAAAACCTTGCCCCCATCTGACTTTTCCAGTCCTGACGCAATGCGCAAAAGCGTTGTTTTTCCGCAGCCGGACATGCCGGAAATCGCCGCAATTTCACCTTTTTTTATTTCAAGAGAAACGCCTTTCAAAACTTGTTTTTCGCCGAAAGATTTCACGATATTTTCAAGCTTCAACATGAATTTTTCCTCCCTTTTTCGCTAAAAGTTCCAAAAGAAAAACAAAGAATTTTTCAATCAAAACACTAAGGATAATTACGACGATCGTCCATGCGAAAAGTGCTTCACTTTCCAGATAAACTTTCGCTTCATTGAGCTTAATACCGATGGAATGTTTCGGTGTGCAGATAACTTCCGCGGCAATTCCCGCCTTCCAGGCAAGTCCCAAAGCGGATTTGCAAGCCGCTGAAAAATACGGCAAAACAGATGGAAAAATACAATATTTTATTTGTTTCCAAATGCTAAAATGAAAGACTTTTGCGACCTCTTTTTGTTCTTGGGGAACAGAAGAAATTCCGCGAAAAACATTCGTAAAAACAATCGGGATCACCATCAAAAAAGAGGCGATGATCGGCACGATTCCTTTGCCGAAAATGAAGAACATCAAGATAATAATAGACGCGATCGGCGTGGCTTTTACGGTAGCTACGGCAGGCGAAATAATACTGCGCAAAATCTTATTCAGATGACACAAAACAGCGAGTAAAATACCGATAAAAACACCAATAAAAAGTCCCACAAAAATACGCGAAAGCGACATCAGACAGGAGAGAAAAAACTCTTTCTCTCCCATCAGCAAAACGAGTGTTTTTGCCACAGAAATCGGCGTTGGCAAAACGACGCTTCTGCCAAGGGCTAAAGCGCCGATCTGCCAAACAAAAAGCCAAAAGAAAAGACAAAAAACACCGCGCAAAAACGACTTCAAATATTTATTTGCCATAGAAAGCATCTGCGGGAAGTATGCCGCCGACAGACTTCGGATTTGCGGTATAAAGCACATTCAGGATATTTTCCATGTATGCAATACCTTCTTCACCGTCTACACAGCAAATGTTGCAGTTCGGGATCGCTTTTTTCGCGAGAGCCGCTTTGGCAACAATGCCGAATTTTTCAATCAGCTGAGAAGCTTCGTCAATATTTTCATTTACAAAAGTAGCGGAAGCTTTATATTCTTCAATAAAATCCGCATACTGTTCGGGGTGTTCGTTTTTAAATTTATTCGATACGATAATGCAACCCTGAACAAGCTGACCTTCATCAAATTTAGACCATTCTTCGGTCATGTTGAGTGCAATGCGAAGAGTGGTATTACCCTTCTGTGCCGCGGTGGTAAGAGAAACGGTTACCTGCGGTTCGGGAAGAAGACCGATCGCAGCAACGTTTTCTGCGAGCTTTGTCGCAAGTTCAGCGTGTTCTGCGATATATTCGATCGTCACGTCTTTTTCGGGATCAATGCCGTTTTTGGTAAGAACATAATTCAAAATATATTCGGGAGTAGAGCCCTGACCGGTTGCATAAATCGTCTTGCCCTTGAGGTCAGCAACGCTCGTGATCGTATTGCCGTTTTCCATCATATAGAGAACGCCGAGCGTATTGATCGCCGCAAAGCTGATATCCGCACCTTTGTTGTAAAGAACGGAAGCGAGGTTCACGGGAACTGCTGCGATATCCACTTCACCCTTGAGAACTGCCGCGGAAACCTCTTCGGGAGCTGCTGCCAAAGTGAATTCATAATTGTTTTTCGAAGCGCCTTTTTCGTCATCGTCCATAAGCTTGCTCATACCCATGCCTGTAGGACCTTTGAGTGCGATCACGCGCACGTCCACGTCGGGAGTTGTGTTTTCTTTTTCTTCACCATCAAGTGTTGTTGTCTCCGTGGTCGTTTCAGCGGTGGTGGTGTTCACAGTTGTCGTGTCATCAATATTTGCGTTACCGCAAGCGGCAAGTGCAAGCATCATGCAAAAAGCAAGCGTCAAAGCCAAAAGTTTTTTCATTGTTATGACCATTCCTTTCCGCTGCGCTACAAGGCACAAAAGGGCACGA
>CAYXQF010000028.1:0-21760 GCA_964466625.1 uncultured Lachnospiraceae bacterium
GGTGTTGATGTGGCGTTAGCCACTTTTTTATTGAAATTTTCTGTCGGACGTGTTATAATAAAGTAGTATTTTGATTTTTGAAAAAGGACGGATTTTTATAGATGAAAGCAAATTTTCACACACATACCTATCGTTGTAAGCACGCGACGGGTGAGGATCGGGAATATGTAGAAAAAGCCATCGAAAGAGGCCTTGAAGTGCTTGGCTTTTCCGACCATATTCCATATTGGTTTCCCGGCAGCTTTTATTCGGGACACCGCATGCGCCCTGAGGAAACAGAAAATTACGTGCGTTCGGTGTTGGATCTGAAAAAAGAATATGAAAAGGATATCACGATCTATCTGGGTTTTGAAGCGGAATATTATGAAAAATTTTTTGATAAGACTTTGGATATGATACGGGATTTTCCATATGATTATTTGATTCTCGGACAACATTTGCTCTATAATGAGGTCGATCATCCCCGTGGAATTTCTTTGGTGGGAACCAAGCAGACGGATCCGCAGTATCTCATTGAAAACGTAACGGAAACGATCGCTGCAATGGAAACCGGTAGATTTTTCTTTCTTGCACACCCCGATCTTGTGAATTTCGTCGGAGATCCCGCGGTGCATGAAAGGGAACTGCGCCGTGTTTTGGAGGCGGCGAACCGTCTTGGTGTACCTGTGGAACTGAATCTTCTTGGTATCCGCGAAAACAGAAATTATCCTCATGATCTTTGCTGGAAGCTTGCAGGTGAGATAGGCAATGAGGTGATTATCGGCTGTGACGCACATCAGCCCGAAGCGGTTGCAAAGGGGAGCGATCTTATGCGTGCAGAGGAGATCATCGCGCGTTATCATCTGAATAAAATTGAGCCGATGACACCTTTTTATAAAAATAAATAAATATTTTATGAAAAAAACGGGAAAATTATTGACTTTATCTCAATTTCACGATAAAATAATATTGTAAAATAACGATTCTGAGGAATCGTAGAATAATGGAGGAAACTTCCCATGTCCAATCGTTTTATTTTGAATGAAACTTCTTACCACGGCAAAGGCGCTATTGCGAATATCGTTCCCGAACTCACCACTCGCGGTCTTACAAAAGCATTCGTTTGCTCTGACCCCGACCTCGTTAAATTCGGCGTTACCGCAAAAGTAACCGCTTTGCTCGATGAAGCAGGCTTCCCCTATGAGCTCTACTCCAACATCAAACCCAACCCCACCATTGAAAACGTTCAGACCGGCGTTGCTGCATTCAAAGCTTCTGGTGCTGACAGCATCATCGCTATCGGCGGCGGTTCTTCTATGGACACCGCAAAAGCAATCGGTATCATCATCATGAACCCCGAACACGAAGACGTTAGAAGCCTTGAAGGCGCTATCGTTACCAAGAACAAGACTGTTCCCACCATCGCTGTTCCTACCACTGCAGGTACCGCTGCTGAAGTTACCATCAACTACGTTATCACTGACGTTGAAAAGAACCGTAAATTCGTTTGTGTTGACCCTCACGACATTCCTGTTGTTGCTGTTATCGACCCTGACATGATGTCCACCATGCCCAAGGGTCTGACCGCTGCTACCGGTATGGACGCTCTTACTCACGCAATCGAAGGTTACATCACCAAGGGCGCTTGGGAACTTTCCGACATGTTCCACATCAAAGCGATCGAAATCATCGCAAAGAGCCTCCGTGGCGCTGTTGCTAACACTCCCGAAGGCAGAGAAGGTATGGCTCTCGGTCAGTACGTTGCAGGTATGGGCTTCTCCAACGTAGGTCTTGGTATCGTTCACTCCATGGCTCACCCTCTCGGTGCTTTCTACGATACTCCTCACGGCGTTGCTAACGCAATCATTCTTCCTACCGTTATGGAATACAATGCTCCCGCAACCGGCGAAAAATACCGTGACATCGCAAAAGCTATGGGCGTTGAAGGCGTTGACGCTATGACTCTCGAAGAAGCTCGCAAAGCTGCTATCGATGCAGTTAGACAGCTCTCCATCGACGTTGGTATTCCTACCGACCTCAAAGCAATCGTTAAGGAAGAAGACATTCCTTTCCTTGCTCAGTCTGCTTATGATGACGCTTGCCGTCCCGGCAACCCCAAAGACACCAGCGTTGAAGAAATCGCTGCTCTTTACAAATCTCTCATCTAATTTGATTTTGAGTATGAACGGTGCGTTCCTTTGAGACGCACCGTTTTTTCTGTGAAAAGAGGAATTTTTATGAAACCGGAAGTAAATGAAAAAAATATATTAAAGCGCACGATCTACGTCGGTGCAAAACAGCCTTTTCGTGCGTTGCACATCAGTGATACCCACTTGACACGATGTGATGCGCGTGACGATGAAAGAAAAAATCGTCTTGCCGTCAAGCGTGAACGTATCTTTCCGTATCAGGAACAGATGCTCGATTTCGTGTCAGCTTATGCGAAGAAAGAAAATATCCCGATCTTGCATACGGGAGATATCATAGATTTTGTTTCCGAAGCAAATCTTGACTATGTAAAAAAATTCACTGCGGAGAACGACGTATTCATGGCAGCAGGCAATCATGAGTTCAGTCTTTACGTCGGTGAAGCGTGGGAAGATGCAGAATACCGCAATAAGAGTCTTGCTCACGTTCAGGAGTCTTTTACCAATGACATTCGCTTTGCGAAAAGAGAGATCCATGGCGTGAATTTCGTTGCGATCGACAATTCCTATTACCTTTTTGAAAAGGAACAGCTTGATGCTTTGAAAAAGGTGGTAGAGGAAGGGAAGCCGATCGTGCTGATGCTCCATGATCCGCTGTATACTGAGCGTATTTTCCGATATCAAACGGAAGAAAAAGGTTCGGAGTGTGGCTATGTTGTCGGTGCGCCCGAGGAAAAAATGAAAGGTTATTCGGATCACCGTTACCGCCAGCAAAAAGCGGACGCTATCACGGAAGAAACGGTGGCTTATATAAAAAATGAACCGCTGATCAAAGCACTTCTCATCGGACACATGCACTATAATTTTGAAGATGCTGTTACCGACACCTTGACACAATATCTTATCGGTGTTGATACCATTGGCGAGGTTACATTTATTTAACCGTTAGTCATATGACTTGCGAAATTTTTATTGACAAGCAATTTGAAGAATAGTATAATATAATTATGGTATAAAAATTCACAAATATATTGGCGAAAGGAATGGTCATCACTTATGATAAATACCAACTATGACGCGGTCATTATCGGCGGCGGTGTGATTGGCTCTGCAATTGCAAGAGAACTTTCCCGCTACGAACTTTCCGTATGCCTCATCGAAAAAGAAGAGGACGTTTGCTCCGGTACTTCCAAGGCAAACAGTGCCATTGTTCACGCTGGTTATGACGCAAAACCCGGCTCCATGAAAGCAATGCTCAACGCAAAGGGCAACGCAATGATGGACGAGCTTTCCCGTGATCTTGAATTTGAATTCAAACGTAACGGCTCTCTCGTACTCTGCTTCGCAGACGAAGATATGCCGAAACTCGCAGAACTCTATCAGAGAGGTCTCAAAAACGGCATCGACGTGAAGCTTATTTCCGGCGATGAAGCTCGCAAAATGGAACCCAACCTCACAGACGAAGTGGTTGCGGCCCTCTATGCTCCTACAGGCGGTATCGTATGTCCCTTCGGTCTTACCATCGCGCTTGCAGAAAATGCGGCAGACAATGGCGTGGAATTCGCTTTTGATACTGCTGTTACCAATGTTAAAAAGAGTGAAAACGGTTACGTGATCGAAACCACAAACGGCACCGTGGAAGCAAAAACCGTTATCAATGCGGCTGGCGTATATTCTGATACGATTCACAACATGGTCAGCGAAAAGAAGCTCCACATCACTCCCAGAAAAGGTGACTACTGTCTTCTCGATAAAGAAGCAGGCGAACATGTATCCGCTACGATCTTCCAGCTTCCCGGCAAATACGGCAAGGGTATTCTCGTAACACCTACCGTTCATGGCAACCTTCTCATCGGTCCGACCGCCGTTGACGTGGAAGACAAAGAATACACCGCAACAACAGCAGAAGAACTTGCTGACGTTGCTAAAAAATCCGCAATCAGTGTAAAGAACGTTCCTTACCGTCTGACGATCACTTCGTTCTCCGGTCTTCGCGCACATGAAGATGGCGATGATTTCGTTCTCGGCGAAGTAGAAGATGCTCCTTGCTTCTTTGATGCAGCAGGCATCGAATCTCCCGGTCTGTCTTCTGCTCCTGCAATTGGTGTTTATATCGCTGAAATGGTGGCTGATAAGCTTTCAGCAAAGAAGAAAGAAAACTTCATCGCAAAGCGCAAAGGTTTTGTAAAGCTTGCTGAAAAATCTTTTGCTGAACGCGCAGAAAAGATCAAAGAAAATCCGCTTTACGGCGTGATCGTTTGCCGTTGCATGAACGTCAGCGAAGGTGAAATCGTCGACGCGATCAACCGTACACTTGGCGCAAGATCTCTCGACGGTGTAAAACGCCGCGTGCATCAGGGCATGGGCCGTTGTCAGGCCGGCTTCTGCACGTCCAAAACGATGGAGATCCTTTCTCGCGAAACAGGTATCCCGATGGAACAAATCCGCAAGAACGGCAGCCATTCCGAAATGCTGTCGCACAAGATGTGAGGTGAAACGATATGAAACAACATGATATTGTCGTAATCGGTGGCGGCCCCGCAGGTCTTGCGGCGGCGATCTCCGCGAAAAAAGCAGGCGTTTCTGACATTTTGATCTTGGAACGTGATGCAACACTCGGTGGTATCCTCAATCAGTGTATCCACAATGGCTTCGGTCTTCACACTTTTAAGGAAGAATTGACCGGCCCTGAATATGCAGCTCGTTTTATTGCACAGGCACAGGAAATGGAGATCCCTTATAAGCTCGGCGCAATGGTTCTTTCCATCAGCCCTGAAAAAGTGATCACCTACATGAGCAAAGAAGAAGGTCTTGTGCAGATCAGCGCAAAGGCGATCATTCTTGCCATGGGTTGCCGTGAACGTCCGCGCGGTGCGCTCAATATTCCCGGTTTCCGTCCTGCAGGTATCTATTCCGCAGGTACTGCACAGCGTCTTATGAATATTGAAGGTTATAGCGTTGGTAAAGAAGTCGTTATCCTCGGTTCGGGTGATATCGGTCTTATTATGGCAAGACGTATGACCTTTGAAGGCGCAAAAGTGAAAGTTGTTGCAGAACTTATGCCTTATTCCGGCGGTCTGAAACGTAACATCGTACAGTGTCTTAACGACTATGATATTCCCCTGAAGCTCAGCCACACCGTTGTCGGTATCGACGGCAAAGAACACATCACCGGTGTTACCATTGCTAAGGTTGACGAAAACCGCAAACCCATTCCCGGCACAGAAGAACATTACTCTTGTGATACGCTCCTTCTTTCCTGCGGTCTTATCCCTGAAAATGAGCTTACTCGTGAGATCGGCGTGGAAATGAACCGCGTGACTTCCGGCCCGAACGTTGACGATAAATTGCAGACCGGTGTTCCCGGCGTATTTGCGTGCGGTAACGTGCTCCACGTTCATGACCTTGTTGACCACGTTTCTGCGGAAGCTGCGCTCGCTGGTGAAAATGCGGCACTTTACGTTCTCGCAGAAACCGAAGCACCCGAGGCACATCTCGTTACGTTCAAGGCAGAAAATGGTGTTCGTTACACCGTTCCCCAGACCATTGATATCAACAATATGCGCGACACCGTGACCGTTCGTTTCCGTGTTGCGGATATCTATCATAACCGCTCCATTTGTGTTTACTATGACGGCGTAAAGGTTCAGAATCGTAAGAAACGCGTTCTCGCTCCCGGCGAAATGGAATCGGTAACACTCAAAAAATCCGGCTTTGCGGATTATCCGAACCTGAAAGAAATCACCATTTGTACGGAGGGAGAATAAGATGGAAACAAAGAATCTTACTTGCATCGGCTGTCCGATGGGCTGTTCGCTCACCGTAACGATTGACGGTGAAAATATTACCGTGGCAGGCAACACCTGTCCTCATGGCGCAGATTACGCGAAAAAAGAAGTAACCAATCCTACTCGTGTTGTTACATCTACCGTTCGTGTGCTCGGCGCGGATATTGCGAGAGTTTCCGTAAAAACGGCAAGCGATATTCCGAAAAATAAAATTTTCGATTGCATGAAAGAGATCAGCGCCGTCGAGGTGAACGCTCCCGTTGCAATTGGGGACGTTATTATCAAAGATTGTGCAGGTACAGGCGTGGACGTGGTTGCGACCAAAAATGTTCCGTCGGCAGGTTGATCGTAAATTATTTGATTTGCGATCCCTGTGAAAGAAGTTTCGGCACTGATGTTTCGGTGCCGAAATTTCCATTTTTATCAGATTTTTGAAGGGGGACAAATCATGTTTATCATCAATGCTTGGAATTGGCTGATGGATTCAGCCGCAGAGTTCGATCTTCTCGGTGTTACGATACGTCTTTTTTGTGCGCTGATTGTTGGTCTTGTCATCGGTATCGACCGTGAACGCAAGCGCCGCGTAGCAGGTATCAAAACGCATATCCTTGTTTGCCTCGGCTCCGCGCTCGTTATGATCACGAGCCATTATATGATGACGCATTTTGGCGACGTAGCAGATCCCGCGCGTATGGGTGCGCAGGTCATCAGCGGCGTCGGCTTTCTCGGCGTTGGCACGATCATTGTCACAGGACGCAATCAAGTGCGCGGGCTTACCACGGCGGCGAGCCTTTGGGTTTGCGCTTGCGTGGGACTGGCGGCGGGCATTGGCTTTATCGAAGGCGTGATCCTTGCGCTTATTTTCCTTGTTTTCACGCTGAAGGTGCTTGGCAAGCTGGACTCTATCGTGCAAAAACGCTCAAGAGATATCGACTTTTATATTGAATTTAAAGATAACAAGGGACTTACCCAATTTGTTGAAAAAATGAAAGAAAGCGGTAATCGCGTCGTTCGTATGCAGATCGGCAAATGCGATGATGAAGAAGGTTCACCTAATGCGCTTGTCAGCATTCGTATGAAGGAACGCGAAAAATTTGCAGATCTTTTTAATGATCTGCGCCGCCAGAAATATATAAAATTTGTAGAGGAACTTTAAGTGTTTCTTCGGAAGGAAGAATTTTTGCTATGAGAATCGTAATCAAAGTCGGAACGTCAACACTCGCGTACCCGACAGGTCTTTTGAATATTCGCCGTGTGGAGGAGCTTTGCCGCGTGATGAGCGACCTCAAAAACGCCGGCAACGAGGTGATCCTTATTTCCTCGGGTGCGATCGGCATGGGTGTCGGAAAGTTGGGGCTCGGCAAACGTCCCTCAGATATTCCCACCAAACAAGCCGCCGCTGCTGTCGGTCAATGTGAATTGATGTATACATACGACAAGCTTTTCGGAGAATATAATCATACCGTGGCACAAATTCTTTTGACGGGAGAAGACATTGAAACCGAAAAAAGACGTGAAAATTTCCGCAATACGATGTTTCGCCTTTTAGAACTCCACGCCATTCCGATCATCAACGAAAACGATACGGTGGCTACCGATGAGATCGTTATCGGTGATAACGACACGCTCGCGGCGATCGTTTCGGCAAACGTGGATGCGGATCTTTTGGTTCTGCTCTCGGATATTGACGGTCTTTATACGAAAGATCCGCACAAATATCCCGATGCGAAGCTCATTCCCACGGTGAAGGCACTTACGCCTGAGATTTTTTCTTTGGCGGAAGGGAAAGGCTCCGAGCTTGGCACGGGTGGAATGAAAACAAAGCTTCGCGCGGCAGATATTGCCACAAGCGCAGGCATTGATATGATCATTGCGAATGGCGCCGAACCGATGATCCTTTATTCGATCGTGGACGGAAAACCGTTTGGAACGCGTTTTATCGGTAAGAAAGATTAAAATTTTATGAAAACATCTGAAATTTTATATGAAGCAAAGATGGCGAAAGCAGAGCTTTCGTCACTTTCTTCTTTGGAGAAACAAAAAGCTCTCCTTGCGATGGCAGATGCGCTCATTGCGCATACGGACGCTATCTTGGAGGCGAATCAAAAAGATATGGAAAACGCACGCGGCAAGATTTCCGATGTGATGCTTGACCGCTTGCTTCTCACAGAGAAACGGATCGAAGCGATGGCAGACGGTATCCGTGCGGTGTCAAAGCTCCCCGATCCCGTGGGAAAGCTTCTTTCCAGCGAAACACGCCCGAATGGACTGCTCATTGAAAAAGTGACCGTTCCGATGGGGGTGGTGGCAATCATTTATGAAAGCCGCCCGAACGTAACGTCCGATGCGGCGGCACTCTCGCTGATGAGCGGTAACGTCTGTGTTTTGCGAAGCGGTAAGGAAGCTTTTGCTTCTGCGCATGCCATCGTGGACGCTCTGCGCGCGGGACTCGAAATATGCGGTCTTCCTAAAACGTTCGTGAATATTTTGGACGACACCTCGCGTGAGAGTGCGACGGAACTGATGCGCGCGCGCGGCTTTGTCGATCTGCTCATTCCTCGCGGCGGCGCGGGACTTATCCGTTCCTGCGTGGAAAACGCTACCGTTCCTTGCATCGAAACGGGGACTGGTATTTGCCACGTTTATGTGGATAAAAGTGCGGATATCGAAAAGGCACTTTCCATTCTCGTGAATGCAAAAACAAGTCGACCTTCCGTTTGTAACGCGGCGGAGGTCTGTCTTGTTCATCGCGACATCGCAAAAGAATTTTTGCCCCGCCTCAAAGAAAAGCTTTGTGACGAGCGAAAAAATGAGGGAAAAATTCCCGTAGAACTTCGTTTGGATCGGGAAGCGTGTGCCATCATCGACGGCATGCCCATGGGAGAGAGCGATTTTGATACGGAATTTCTCGATTATATCCTTGCTGTCGGCATTGTCGGCAGTGCCAAGGAGGCTGCTATGCACATTCGCGAACATTCCACGGGACACAGCGAAGCGATCGTAGCGAAAGACCGTGAAGCACAGCGCGTTTTCGTTTCTTTGGTCGATAGTGCGGCGGTCTATATCAATGCGTCCACACGTTTTACGGACGGCGGCGAATTTGGACTCGGCTGTGAGATGGGGATCTCCACACAAAAGCTTCATGCCAGAGGCCCGATGGGACTTTGTGAGCTGGTTTCCTATCAATATCGCATCACGGGCGACGGACACGTTCGCTGAAAAGGGAGGTAATTTACTATGGCTTTATTTGGTTTTATCGGAACCGGAAATATGGGTGGCGCGCTGGCGTCTGCCGTTTGCAAAAAAATTGATCCCAAGGAAGTGCTTCTTGCCGACCATGACAGCGAAAAAGTGCAGGCTCTCGCCACAAAAACGGGTGCTTGCGTTTCGGATAACGTCACCATTGCCAAAACGGCGAAATTTATCGTTCTCGGTGTAAAACCGCAGGTTTTGTCAGATATGATGAGTGAGATTCGCGATGTTTTGAAGGAAAGAAAGCATGGTTTCGTGCTTGTTTCCATGGCGGCAAGCTTTTCGCTTTCTCATTTGGAATACGTGTGCGATTGGGTACACCCCATTATCCGCATTATGCCCAACACACCCGTTTCCGTGGGCGAGGGCATGATCCTTTACACGAAAAATGACGCGGTGACAGAAGCGGAAATCGCGGAATTTTGTGATGCGCTCTCCATGGCAGGTAAGCTTGACTGCATGGACGAAGAGGATTTCAACGTGGCAAGCGTGATCTCCGGTTGCGGTCCTGCGTTTATGTTTATGTTCATCAAAGCGATGGAGGAAGTGGGGAAAGAACTGAAGCTCACGCCCGAAAAAGCGCGTCTTTATGCAGAACAGACGATGCTTGGCGCGGCAAAGCTTGCGCTGGAATCGGGCATAGATCCCGAGATCCTCAAAAAGAACGTATGCAGTCCCGGCGGCACGACGATTGAAGGTGTCAAATCCTTTGAAGCAAACGATCTGAACCGCATCGTGCGCGATGCTTTGATGGCGTCCTTTATCCGCACCAAAGAACTCGCACGCGAACTTTAACCAAACTTTTCTTTGCAAAAAGAAAAGTTTGGATCAAAAGAAATGTCTATCCATAAATTTGATTTTTATTAAATTTATGGGCGAACCCAATGAAACAGGAGGACTTTTTTATGAAACGAAATTTGAAATGTTTACGTTGCGAAACAGAGATGGTCTATATCGGTGCAGAAGAATTTCAACTCGGTAAAACGAGTTTTCTTTGGGGTGATCTCCCGAATCTTTTGGCAGGTGCGATCACGATGGAGATTTATTATTGCCCAAAATGCCGCAAGGTTGAATTTTTCTCCACAGATAAATTGCTTGCAGAAGATGAAGATAAGATCGCGCAAAAAACATGTCCGAAATGCAAACTTCAGCATGATATGGACTATCCGAAGTGTCCTCATTGCGGCCACGATTACAGATAAATAGCATACCAAAAGTTTTTGGTGATTCGAAAGCCCCTTTTTTCAAAAAAGGGGCTTTCGTGGGGTTTGGGGCAAAGCCCCGAAACCTATTGACACGATATGTGAAAATGTGATAAAATAAAACAAAATAGATTGATAAATTTTGGAGGTAATTATGCTATTTTTACATGGTGTGCATCTGAAGCACCGTAAACATACAGCCGATATGAAACCTATTGCCATGCCTGTGCCGAAGCGCGTGACGATCCCGATGGCGATGCACATCGGTGCGCCTGCAAAGCCTATTGTGAAAGTGGGCGAGACCGTGCTTGTCGGTCAGATGATCGCTGAGGCGGGTGGCGCGGTATCTTCTCCCGTTTACAGCAGTGTTTCGGGAAAGGTCATTCGCATCGAAGAATTTACGATGACAAACGGCGGTAAAACACAGGCGATCGTGATCGAAAGTGATGGTGTGCAGACGAAAGCGGAGCTTTCCGTGCCGAAGCTTGAAACAGCGGCGGATTTTGTGGGTGCTGTCAAGATGAGTGGTGTTGTCGGTCTTGGCGGTGCAGGTTTTCCTACGGGTGTGAAGTTTGCTGTTGATCCTTCGAAGATCGAATACGTTGTTGTCAACGGTGCCGAATGTGAACCGTATATTACCTCTGATACTCGCACGATGCTTGATGACGGCGAAAAGATTATTCGCGGACTTTTGCTTTTGAAAAAGTATCTCGGTGTGCCGAAAGCAGTCATCGGTATTGAAAATAATAAGGCAAAATGTATTGCAAATATGACAAAGCTTTCCGAGGCACATGATTTTATCTCGGTGAAAAAGCTTCCTGCTGTTTATCCGCAGGGGGGTGAAAAGGTGCTTGTTTATCATACAACGGGCAGAGTGATTGAGGAAGGGAAGCTTCCCATTGACGCAGGCGTGATCGTGATCAACTGCACGACGCTTGTGGCGATCACCACCTACGTGGAAACGGGTATGCCTCTTGTGGAAAAATGCATTACTGTTGACGGTAGTGCCGTCAAAGAACCCAAAAACATCATTGCGCCCATCGGCGCACTCATCGGTGAAGTGTTTGCATTTTGCGGCGGATTTTCGGAAGAACCGAAGAAGCTCCTTTATGGTGGCCCTATGATGGGCATTGCGCTTCCCGATTTGGACGCACCTGTTTTGAAGCAGACGAATGCTGTGCTTGCTTTGGGGGAAAAGGAAGCGAGAGGTGCAAAGACGACGGCTTGTATCCGTTGCGGCAGATGTGCGGCGGCTTGTCCGTTTTCGCTGATTCCTTATGAACTGGAAACGGCGTATAACTTGAAAAATGCGCAAATGCTGGAAGAGCTGAAAGTGAATCTATGTATGGAATGTGGTTCTTGCAGCTATGTTTGCCCTGCAAAGAGAAATCTGGCTCAGACCAATAAGCTCGCAAAAGCAATGCTCCGCGAATATCAACAATCTCGGAAAACGCGGTAAGTTTTCGGAAAGGAATGTGTTATGAATAAATTGATTCTCTCTCCCTCGCCACACGTGCGCGATTCGGCGTCCACCACGAAAATCATGCTGGACGTGATCTTAGCGCTCACACCTGCGGCGGTGCTTTCCGCTGTGTATTTCGGACTCCGCGCGCTTCTTGTGCTTGCCGTTTGCATCGGTACGGCAGTGCTTTCGGAATATCTTTTTGAAAAGCTTTGCAAAAGAGAAAATACGATCCGTGATCTTTCTGCGATCGTGACGGGACTTTTGCTTGCTTTGAATCTTCCTGCCACGATCCCGCTTTGGATCGCGGCACTTGGCAGTATCGTTGCCATTGTTGTGGCAAAACAGCTTTTCGGTGGCATCGGCAAAAACTTTGCAAATCCCGCGATCGTAGCGCGCATCGTGCTTTTCCTTTCTTTTTCGAGTGCGATGACAGATTTTGCGAGTGATGGCATCGTGGCTTTCACGGGTGCAACACCCCTTGCGGCAAAAGATGCGCTTCCTTCTTATACGGATCTTCTTCTCGGTCTGCACGGCGGTGCGATGGGTGAAGTTTGCGCGCTGGCACTTCTTGTCGGCGGTATCTATCTTCTTGTTCGCCGTGTGATCTCTTGGCACACACCCGTGGCATTTATCGGCACGGTCTTTGTTTTCTCTCTCGTTTTGAAGCTTTGCGGTGTGGAAATTGATCCCGTTTATCAGATCCTCGCAGGGGGGCTTATGCTTGGTGCTTTCTTCATGGCGACCGACTATGCCACAACACCGCAAAATCCTCTCGGCAAGCTGATTTTCGGCGTTGGTTGCGGTGTGATCACAGTGATGATCCGCGTTTGGGGCAACTATCCCGAGGGCGTTTCCTTCGCGATCTTGCTTATGAATATTCTCACGCCTTATATCAATAAACTCACGAGAAAGAAAGTTTTCGGAGTAAAATCATGAGAACGGTTCATGGAAAGGAATAACTACGAAATGAAAAACAGTATGATAAAAAGTGTTGTTGTTTTGACGGTGATCTGTCTTGTGGTGTCCGCGGCACTTGCCGTGACGAATCATTTCACAGCTCCGATCATTGAAAAAGCGGCGGCGGAAGCGGCAAGGGAGGCGCTTTTTGAGATCTTCCCGAATGCTGAAGATTTTGAAGCGCTGACGGGAAAAGAAGTGCCCGACAGCGTAAAAGCCGTTTATCGCGAAACGAGCGGACAAGGCTATGTGATTGAGCTTTCCGCAGTCGGCTACGGCGGCGGTGCCAGCCCCATTTCGATGGTAGTGGGCATTGATCAGGCAGGTACGATCGTAAAAACCGTGATCGTTTCCTGTAGCGGTGAAACTCCCGGCAAAGGGGACGTCATCGCAGGAGAAGCTTTCCTTTCTCAATTTATGGGCAAGGACGAAAACCTTTCCGACGTGTCAGCGATCTCAGGCGCCACGATCTCCACAGCGGCGGTGATCGATGCGGTGCGCGATGCCTTTGCGGCATATAAGGAGGCGGTAAAATGACAAAACTTCAAAATTTACTCAAGGGTATTATCCGTGAAAACCCTGTTCTTGTGTTGATTCTTGGCACATGTCCCACGCTTGCCGTGACGACCTCTGCAGGTAATGCCATTGGCATGGGTGTGGCGGCAACAGCGGTTTTGATCTGCTCCAACGCAGTTATTTCCGCACTTCGTAACGTGATCCCCGATAAGGTTCGTATTCCTTGTTATATCGTGCTGATTGCAGGCTTTGTGACGATCATTGAAATGCTGATGCACGCGTTTGCACCGAGTCTTTATGAGGCACTTGGCATTTATCTTTCGCTTATCGTTGTAAACTGCATCATTCTCGGCAGAGCAGAGATGTACGCAAGTAAAAACGGCGTTGTGGATTCGATCCTTGACGCTGTCGGCATGGGTATCGGCTTTACGCTCGCGCTCTTCCTTATGGCTTCTATTCGTGAGATTTTGGGTAGTGGTACTTGGTTTGGTATGGAGATCCCCGTGCTCAAGGAAAACCACGTTTCCATTCTCACAATGGCACCGGGGGGCTTCTTTGTCTTCGGCTGTCTGATCGCGCTTGTCAATAAGATCACAAAAGGCAAAGCGATCAAGAAAAAAGATTTTTCTTGTGCGACTTGTCCTTCTGCCGCTGTTTGCGGCAAAACCGAATGCGAAAAGGAGGAAACGAAATGAAAACCTTGCTTTTTATCATTTTGACCTCGATTTTCGTCAATAACTACGTTTTGCAGAAATTCCTTGGTATCTGTCCTTTTCTCGGCGTTTCCAAAAAGCTTGGACAAGCGGTGGGTATGGGCATTTCCGTAACCTTCGTTATGCTTCTGGCAACGGCGGTGACTTGGCCCATTCAGACGTTTTTGCTGGAGAAAAACGGTCTTGGCTTTATGCAGACGATCGTTTTCATTCTTGTCATTGCGGCGCTCGTTCAGCTCGTGGAGATCGTTTTGAAAAAATATATTCCGAGCTTGCACGCCTCTCTCGGTATCTATCTGCCGCTGATCACCACCAACTGTGCGGTGCTTGGCGTGACGATTCAGAACATCACGGACGGTTACAGCTTTTGGGAATCTATGGCAAGCTCGCTCGGCTGTGGACTTGGTTTCCTTCTTGCGATGGTCATCTTTTCAGGTGTTCGCCAGAGAATCCTCGATGCGAATCCGCCGAAATGCTTTGAGGGACTTCCCATTACGCTGGTTTCGGCTTCCATCGTAGCGCTCGCTTTTTATGGCTTTGCGGGTGTGATCGAAAATCTTTTTGCATAAGGAGGACGCTATGACAACGATACTTTATGCAATCCTTGTTTTGTCGGTAGTCGGCGTTCTGGCCGCTCTGATGCTGGTGATCGCCTCCAAATATATGGGTGTGGAAGAAGATACGAGAACGGCGAATATCCGTGCGATTCTCCCCGGTGCCAACTGCGGTGCCTGCGGATATACGGGCTGTGACGGCTACGCGAAAGCGCTTGCTGAGGGTTCATGCAATAAAGCGAACCTTTGTATTCCCGGTGCGGACGCCGTGGCACATGAGCTTGCGGCAGAGCTTGGTATGGAATACGAAGACGTGGTGGAGCGCGTGGCAATGGTGCATTGTCTTGGCGACTGCAATAAAACGTCTGATCGCTGCGAATATGACGGTGTCAAGACTTGTGCGGCGGCAGCAGGACTCCACGGCGGCTTTGGTAAATGCGCTTACGGTTGTATCGGCTTTGGCGACTGTGCGGCAGTCTGCCCGAATGGTGCGATCTGCATTGAAAACGGTATTGCGCACGTTGACACCAGAAAATGCACGGGCTGTGGCCTTTGCACGAAGGCATGTCCGCATCATCTGATCGACCTTATGACCGACGTTGACCACGTGGTGGTGACTTGCTCGAATCACGACGTGGGCGGCAAAGCAAGAAAGCTTTGTGAAAACGCTTGCATTGGTTGTAAAAAATGTGAGAAAAACTGTCCGAACGGTGCGATCAAGGTAAACGGCAACTTGGCGCAGATCGCTTATGATCTTTGCTCCAACTGCGATACTTGTGCTTCGCTTTGTCCCGTCGGCTGTCTGATGATCTCCGATAATCGAGGAATCCACAGATTCCTTTCCCGTGATGAGATCGAAAAATTGGAAAATCAATAAAAATACAAAGAAGGAAGATTTCAAAAGATCTTCCTTCTTTTTGTTTTGCGAGGGTGGTGCAATTTCTTGACAAAAAAAGCCCTGTATGATATACTTTTGATAAATTTGAACGAAAGAGGATTTTGTGATCGAATGAAAGGATTTTTCACCCAAAACCGCTATTTTCTTTTACCCCCGGATTGCCTTGATACGGAAAATATGCTCGGCAAATACGGCGGCAGACGCCTTGCGGTGACGGAGCTTTTGGAAGAAAAATGTATGGCGCCCTATTTTGTGGCGGAATATGCAAAGCAAGTGGAGATCACGCTTGGGGAATACGTTTATCCTTGTGATGTGCAGGTGCTTTCCATGAAAGAATATAATGATCGTTTGCGTGCGATCATTCCCTCGCACTGTGTCGGCTGTCCAAATTACGGCGGTATTGACAAAACCGACGAATCTTTGGACGGACATCACGAGGAGATCGCATTGGACCGTGTTTGTTTTTACCGTGCGCAATCGGAAGCGGCACAAGTGCAGAGCGAGATTTTTGATTATTATCAAGTCGATGAATGGATCCGTCGTTTTGCTTTGCGGTTTTATTCGTTAAATCTTGAAGCAATGATCGATCGAGGGGAATTTTTGAGTGCGACAGACGCTTTTTGTGAAACACTTTTTGAAATTGTCCACTGCGTGATTCCGCCTGTCTGGGTTCGAAAAAATAATGAAAAATATGAGCTTTTTTGCACGACGTTCACAGATGAGCACGATGGCCTTGTGATGGAACATATTTTCACAAGATTGACAGAGCTTTGTGGGAATACGTGGAATTTTTATAATTATATTCCTAAAGGTGTTTATGTTCCCGAGGCGATAAAGCCGCTGGGTGTCATTGCGCGCTTCATGCAGAACGTGGAGCCTTCGCTGGAGATGACAATCTACGCAAAAAAAGGCTATATCAATGAAACGTATTATTGGCTTTGCATGACTCTTGGCGAAAGGGAACTGCAAAAGCTTGCAACACCGCTTAACGTGATCGAAGCGGAGAGTGAAGATGAGCTTCCCGAAGAAGCGGCAGATGCAGATACGCTCGCGGAGCTTTTTGAGGAGCTTTTGCCGCAGATCAGCTATGACGAAATGCGCGCGCCTGCGTCCCATGTGATCTTTTTTTCTCCCAATATTGATGATATCGACGCTTCGGAAGAAGAAATTCTTTCCGATGGGAAATTATATTCTTTTCGTACCTCTTATCTTTGCGATCGCTTCGTGATGCCGCTTGAACTGCGTGAGCCGCTTATGAACATTTGGGAAGATTGCGGCATCGTGACAGAGCTTTGCTTGCCGATTGCGCGTTTTGTTTTTACAAAATCGCCGCTTTGTGCTTCTCGCTCTGCAGACGCGGCAGGGGAGCGCTTTATGCGTGAAACAGAAGCGCTTTTTGATTATCTTTCAAAATGCGGTCTTTTTCTTCTCTTTGCGCAAGTCACGGGAGATGGCACTTCGGAGCAATTTGGGTTGGTTCTCAATCACACAGAGTTTCTTTACGCTGTGCGATATATGGCGCCGTTCTTTATGAAATATCCCGCGGAGCTTTATCTTTATACCGCTTCGCACCGCGGTGGCGGACATTATAAGTTAGGATTTGAAATGAAACTTTTGGAGGAGGAAACTCTTCTTTGGTCTGATATATAAAAAGGGAGGTCTTCAATGATTCGCTTCATACAAACCGCTGAAACTTTTTTTGATATAGAAAAAGCAAGAGAAGCTGTGCTTCGTTTTGCAAAAACAGCAACACTGCAGGAGCGCAAAAAAGCGGATCTTCTTTTCGACAATGGGGAATATTGTTTGACAAAGCCGCTCATTTTCGATGCCAATGAAGAACCTGCACTTTTGAATATCGAGCTTTCTTTGTGCTGTGAAAACGGGACGGCAACTTTCACTTCTAATCGTGCTTTGGATTTTGACAGAATGCAAAAGACAGAAAACGGTTACGTTTACCAATTCGAAAAAGACGAATCAGGAAAATATCCTCTATTTCATGACGTTTATGAAGAATTTGATCGTATGCCGATTGCCGCTTCTGCACATGGCATACATGCTTTCCCTTTTTCTGAAGAAAATAAGCGCATCAATGAAACCAATTTGGAAGGCATCTACGTCCCTGAGGAAATGGCGGAAAAACTTCCTAACGGCGATCTTTTTCCTTTGGAATTGATGATCTATGTGGAATGGGAATTTCACGTTTTGCACGTCCTTTGTGTGGATCGTGACCGAATCAAAATTGATGAAAAAGGCAACCGCCACGTACTTTTGCGGATCGTTCCCGAAGAACTTTTTGATTACGTAAAAGGTGTGAACCGTGTTTTGCAGCCGAAAAACAGAGAATGTTTTTTCAGAAACCACCCGATCTTTTTGCAAGAGAACACATGGTGTTATGATCATAAAAAAGGAGTTTTGCATTTTTCTCCGAAATTTGATCTGCATGAAAAAATCTTTGTGCCGACGCTCGAAAAGCTTCTCGTTTTCAAAGGTATGAACGGCATCACGTTGCGTGGGCTTACGTTTACGGGGATAACGGATAAATTTCTTCCCGAAAACGGGTTCCTTTCCGATCAGGCAACGGTCGAAAAGCGCTCGAAGAAAAAGGTTTCGGAAGCGGCACTCCTTACGGAAAACGTGCGCGCGCTTAGCGTAGAAAACTGTGAATTCAAGCAGCTTGGTACGAACGGTATTCTGATGCTCGGCACTTCTGCCATGGTGAATATTCACGATAATTATTTTCATGATATTGCGATGTCTGCCGTTTCGATCGGGGATCCTATGCGCGTGACGAATGATAAGAAAAATTGCTCTTATGACGTGCATATAGAAAATAATTTTGTTTCTCGTATCGGTTATGATTTTCCTGCGGCACCTGCTTTGCAGGTATTCCGTGTGGACGGACTTTTGCTTTCGCATAATACCATTGACCGTTGCGCGTATTCCGCAGTTTCTGTCGGTTGGGAGTGGGTTTCTTTGCCTTATGCGCTGGGAGAGATGATCAATATCCGTGATGCGGAGATTTCCTATAATAAGATCACGAATCATATGCAGCTTTTGCGTGACGGTGGAGCGGTCTACGTTGTTGGTGCAAACAGCATGCGCACGAATACAAAGCGATATAATAAGATCCATCACAATTTTGCTTGCAATGATCGTATTCTGCGCAAGTCGCGCGGTTATTATCTTGACGGTTCCTCCACCGGGTGGGACGTTTATGAAAACGTGACCGCAAAAGTGCATTATCCGGTTTTTGCGCAGTATCATGTCGGGGAACAATTTGTCTGGCATAATCGTATTGATGAAACTTATTCCACGGAAGAGATCTCTCTTGATAATCATCACCCCGAACGCGACACCTTGCTTGGTGCGACCTATATTGAACCGACACTTGATGCACTTTTGGAAAAATATCCGAAAGCGCGTCGGATCATGGAAGAGAGCGGGATTCTTGATATAAAACCGAAAACTGAATGATGTGATGATATAAAAAGCACTTGCAAACGGCAAGTGCTTTTTGTTAAGTCAGATCAAGTGCTTTTGCTAAAAAGTCGATGAGATGTTTTCGATATTCTCCGAGAATGATCTGCTCGTCCTCCGTGTCATATTGAAAATTGCCGACTTCCACGAAATATTCCCCCGTTTTTTGGTTTTGTGAAAGGGAATCTAAGGGCCAACCGAGATGGCGTTTTTCGGAAGGTGTTTCCACCATATAAAATGCGCTGCATTTGGCGGATTCGAGCGGCTCGGTGAAAGCGTGGATATTTCCATGATTGTAAACGGCGATGCCATCGAGATAATAAGCGAGGACCTTTCCGCCGAGCGTGTGAATAAGATCAGCATAATATGCGATCATTTCCTCGTCATCAAGTCGTTTGCCTTGCGGCGCGCGGATATTCAGCGCAGGTTGACGTGGATCTTCGATCGGGAGTCCTTCAAAATAAAGACCGGAATCGTTGCAAATGACAAGATCGAAATATTTTCCGTAAAATTTAGCTTTGATGACGGCGTTTTCTTCGGGGGTCGTGCCGTTTTCCCGCGGCTCATCGGTGACGCTTAGATCGCGGAGCGTATAAAACTTTACGTCATAATTTTTGAGCAAGGCTTCAAAGCGTTTGACCTTAGAAATATTGGTGGTGCCGATGAGGATCTTTTTCATGGGGTATCCTTTCGTTTTGTGATATATTTGAGGACAGCTTTTGCGATGATGCCGATGCCAAAGCCCGTAAGCGCACCTGCGGCAAGCAATATGGGAAGATAATAGAAAACACGGAGATTTTCTATGATGACAGCGGCAACGAAAAGCTGTCCGATGTTATGCGAAACACCACCTGCAATGCTGATGCCGACCATACTGAAAAGACGGCTCTTTTTAAGCAAAAGCATGACAAGAAAGCTGAGCACCCCACCTGCCAAACTATACGGCAACATCGCAGCGCCAAAAAGCAGGGAAGACAGGAATATCCTTACGAGGGAAACGGCAAATGCTGTGGGGGCTTTGGTTTCATAAAGCAAAAAAACGGTGATGAGATTGGCAAGTCCGAGCTTCAGCCCGGGAATTCCGAGTGCAGAAAAGGGAATCAGAAATTCGATATAAGAAAAGATCAAAGCAAGGGAAGTGAGCATGCCGACCGTTGCGACTTTTTTTGTTCGGTTTTTCACGGGGCGACCTCCAAATAAACGATTACGCCGTTTGGTGAGCAGGTGAGGACGTTGGTTTGCGATAAAATGCCCATATAAACACAGACCTTGTCGGGGCAGGTGGCGCTTTTGATGCGCGCTTTTCCATCTTCGATCACAAGCAGATTTTCGCCGTTTTCGCTTTTGATCAGGTACTGCGTATCGACCGCGAGCGGAAGCGTGGCAACGATCTCGCCGTTTACCTCAATGATGACGGTATCTCCGCTTTTCCCGAATAAGAAAAAGACGATCGCAAGCAGAACCGCGAGCAATATGATGCCGAGAAGAAGAAAAATATCTTGTTTTTTCATAAAATATCCTTTACGATTGGGGAAATCCCGAAGAATAAAGAAGTTCACCGTTTGCCGTTTGCCACATAGCTTCTGTATCGCTTAGACTTTCGATCAAAGCAAGTCCTTCCTCGTAGGAAAGGTTGAAAAGTGCTGTGGAGAGTGCATCGGCAATTCCGCTGTCGGGACAAAGAACGGAAACGATGATGAAGGTGTTGACAGGATAAAGTGTTTTGGGATCTATGATGTGGTGATATCGCACGCCGTCTACGGTGAACCCGCGCTGATAAGAACCGCTGGAAACGAGCGAGCCTGTTTGCAGATATAAGATTTGCAAATACGGATCATCGGCTTCGATATCAGGATTTTGTACGGCAACCTTCCAAGCGGTGTCTTCACCGACAGCGATCAGATTGCCGCCGGCGTCCAATAAAACGCCGGAGATTCCTTTTTCTTCGAGCGCACACGCGATGCGTTCGGCGGCATAGCCTTTTGCGATCGCACCGACATCAAGACGCAAATCGGGATCAGAAAAAAAGACGGTGTTGTTTTCTTCGTCTAAAATCAGATTGTCGATCTCTGCGTGCGTGGCGGCTTCTGTGAGCGAAGTGTGTAACGGAAGTGTTTTGGTGCTGCGTGCAACATGCCAAAGTGACAGCACGCTTCCCATCGCGATGTTGGTGTGACCATTCGTCAAAGCATGAATTTCTTTTCCGAAGTCTAGGAGTGCGATGATGTCCTTGTCTACGGGGACGGGGGCGTTTCCTGCGGTTTTATTGACGGTGCAGAGATTTGTGATTCCTTCATATTCGTTGTAAACGTCGTAAAGCTTGTGATAACGGGCAAATTCTGCGAAGATCTCTTCTGCGAGGGCATCAAATTCCGCTTGACTTTCAGCATACGCTGTCACGGTGATGACCGTGTCGAAATAAGCGATGCTTGTTTTTTGGTAAGTTCGTTTTTTCCCACAGGAAAAGGAAAGGAAAACAGGGACGAGAAGGAGCAGGGAAAGAACGATTTTTAACGTCTTCGCATAATGTTTGATAGCTGTGACCTCCTTCTTATAAGATGCAAACAGTATAGCACATTTTCTTCGATTTGACAAGAGGCGCGAAAAGGTATCCAAGATGGAAAAAATATTTTAAGTTTTTTTCAAAAAAGTATTGACAAATCTTTTAATGTGTGATATTATATATGAGCAGGCAACCGAGAAGCCAGCAAGCCGGAATGGCGAAATTGGCAGACGCACGGGACTTAAAATCCCGCGGGACTAACCTCCTGTACCGGTTCGATCCCGGTTTCCGGCACCATATATATCGCGG
>CAYXQF010000029.1:0-21678 GCA_964466625.1 uncultured Lachnospiraceae bacterium
CAATCTGGATTTTTGACATATTTTATCGAGTCCTTTCAAAAAAAACTCAACCAGAAACAAATACATATCTATATAATTATACCGCGTTTTAACAAAAAGTGCAACAGTTTTATAAAAGTTGAAAATTTTTCTCCGTGTAAAAGGGCTCACCCGCGCAAACATTAAAAGCAAGCACGAAAGAAAGGAATCTCGAAAATATGAAAATACAAAAAATCACGGCACTTTGTCTTTGCGCGGTCTTCATCGTTTCTTTTTCCGTCAACGCAGGGGACACACAAAGCTGGTATTGCAAGCGGCAAAAAGACCATCGCCGTCCCGAGCTCGATCCGCAGATGTCTTTCATCACGGAAAACGGCGGCGTTTTTCTCGGAGAAAATCCCGAGGACAAGGTGATCTATCTCACCTTTGACGCAGGCTATGAAAACGGAAACGTGGCGCGTATTCTCGACGTGCTGAAAAAACACGAAGCAGAAGGTGCGTTTTTCATTTTGGAAAATCTCGTTCTGCGCGATACCGACCTTGTTTGCCGCATGGCAAAGGAAGGACATCTCGTCTGCAATCACACGGCACATCACAAAGATATGACCAAACTTTCCGACACCGAGATAGCAAGCGAGATCCGCGCTTTGGAAGAAGTCTACCGCGAAAAAACAGGCTATGAGATCGCAAGATTTTACCGTCCGCCAGAAGGCAAATTTGATGCACGCAGCCTTGCCGCCGTCAAGGAAATGGGATATTTGACCGTGTTTTGGAGTCTTGCCTATGCGGATTGGGACAACAACAAGCAACCCGACCGCGGTTACGCAAGAAATCTCCTGCTCGACAATACGCACAACGGTGCCATAATCCTTCTCCACCCCACGTCCGAAACTAATGCGGATATTCTGGACGATCTGATGACCGAATGGGAAAACGAGGGATATCGCTTCGGTTCGCTGACGGAATTTTTGGCAAAGGACTAAATTATGAAGAAAATCTTATCTTTCCTTTTGCTTGTCGCGCTCGCAACGAATCTATTGCCCTTTCCGCTTGCTGCTGACGGGATCCGTCACGGGAAAGAAGATCTGCCGCGCATTGCACTAACCTTTGACGATGGGCCTCACCCATATCAGACCGATAAAATTCTCGCCCTTCTTGAAAAATATAAGATCAAAGCTACGTTTTTCGTCGTCGGAGAAAATGTTTCGTATTACACGGACGTTTTTCTGCGTGAAGTGAAGGCAGGACACGAGATTGGAAATCACACCTATCATCACACGGTGCTTGCAAGCTGCACGGAAAATCAAATTCAAGAAGAGCTGGAAACGACGACGGGACTCATTGAAGAACTCACCGGAAAAAAGCCCACGCTTTTTCGTCCGCCCGAGGGAAACTGTGACAGCATAGAGCAAGCAAGAAAAAGCGGTTATACCGTGGTCTTGTGGTCGGTGGACACACGCGATTGGGCAAAAACGCCCACCGATGAGATCGTGAAAAACGTGGAAAACAGCGTAAAAAACGGCAGTATCCTCCTTTTCCATGACTATACCTCCAAAAGCGCACATACGCTTGAAGCGCTGGAGATCCTCATTCCGCGCCTCATGGAAAAAGGCTATGAATTTGTCACCGTAAGCGAGCTTTTGGAGTGACAAAAACAAAAAGCAGGCATTTCCAAAAGGAATGCCTGCTCATTTAATGCTATAAATTCACAAAAGTCCCTCTTCTGCGAGCGTTTCATAGATCCTTCTCACCGCAAACGGGAGAGAGCTTTCCCTGACGGCAAGCGTCAGTCCCAACGTATCCGCGCCGCTTTCCAAAAATACGGGCCGTTCTCCAAGCGCCGTGATCGCTTCCAAAACGAGCGGCGGTATGCGAAGATCCATCTGCTCACCGACCACGCAAAGCATCGCCAGATTCCGTTCCACACAAATGATCTCCGGCATCAGCGGTCTGATGGCAAAAAAGAGCAGATCTTTTCGGATTTCAAATTCCGCTTCACTTAGCAAAACACAAACGTCATCTGCCGTGGAAGCCACGCCGAAAATCGAGATACCAAGCGTCGCCAGCACAGAAAGAAACGAAGAAAAATGTACCGCGTCTTCCCCGAGATATTTGCTGTGGATCGCCACACGGACAAAGCCCCCTTTGCCCGAAATACCACAGATCCCACCCTTTTTTTCTTTTTTGGCAACGATGCGCGTACCGCCGTCTTCGGGGCGGTTGGTGTTATAGATCATTACGGGAATTCCCCGTCTGCAAACGGGAAAGACCGCATCCTCATGAAAAACGGAAGCCCCCATATAGGAAAGTCTTCGCAGTTCTTTATAGGAGATCACGTCTACCCTTTTTGGATTTTTCACAAAATGCGGAGATGCCAGCAAAACGCCCGATACATCCGTAAAATTCTCATAAACGAAAGCACCTGCCGCCACCGCCGCAAGAGAACCTGTGATATCCGAGCCGCCTCGGGAAAACGTTTTCACTTCCCCGTCCGGCATGCTTCCGTAAAAACCGGGAATCACCGCATGCGTATGTTCTTCCAAAAGCTCAGAAAAAACTTCTTCCGTCATCTCTTCATCGAGCGTACCGTCCGCGCAGAAAAAAATGCAATCCTTCGCGTCCAGAAAATCATAGCCGAGAAGAGATGCCATGATCCTTGCACAAAAATATTCGCCGCGGGAAACGAAATAATCAAGTGTCACCGTTTCCTCACGCATTTTTTCATATTCCTCTGTAAAATCAAGGGGCAAAGCGAGTTCCTTTACCATCTCGTCAATACGAAAGCGGATCTCTGAAAAAAGCGCTTCTCGCTTTTCCTCCTCTTTTGCCCCGAAACATTCATAAAGCAGATCTGTGATTTTAATATCATTCGGTGAGCGCTTTCCCGGCGCGGAAACAACGACAACTTGTCTTGCCGTGTCCGACTGCACGATGGCAGCGGCTTTTCGCATTTGCCTTGCATCGCAAAGCGAAGTTCCGCCAAATTTCACAGCTTTCTTTCCCACCGAACATCACCTCATCTTTCCATTGATTCACACCGAAAAAACGGTGCTGGTATATTATATGAAAAAAAGAGAGAATCGGTTTTGATCTGCATAAAAATTTTTTACAGCAAAATAAGTCCTGAAATTAAAATATAAAGACCAAGTGAGATCAGCACCAGCGGCACGCACGCCGCGACGGGCTTGTATCACTGAAAAAACAATGTTTTTTTACGGCGATACCATATCTATTTGCTTCATGTTATGGTATAATGATACTATAGGATCAACAAACATAATTTCATTCACATGGCTACAAGGAGAAAAAATGATGATCAATATCGAAAAAAGCAAAGAGATCCGCATCAAACGCGGAAACACCGACTGGTGGATCCATGAGCAAGCAATGGTGGGCAACAACGGCAAAACGTATCTTGCCTATTATACCGATATGGGAGAGGTTCACGTCAAGGAATTTGATGCGAAATGCAGTCGTGCCGAAAGCCGCGACGTATGTCTTTGCAGACTCAATTGCAACTATGCCGATGAACATAATGCGCCTTCGATCTGTGTCATGGATGACGGCACCATCATCGTTGTCTATACAGGTCACGGCGTCACGAATGACGTGCATTACCGCGTGACAGCAAAGCCGTATGACATTTATTCCTTTGGTGAGGAGAAAAAACTGCTCTACAAGGCAAGTGCAACCTATGCACAGATTTCCGAAAATGTCAGCAAAGGTGAGCTTTGGTTCTTTTGCCGTGTCAACCGTGTGACGTGGGAATTTCGTTATTCCAAAGATAAAGGAGAAAGCTGGAGCGAACCGTCCCGATTCCTGATCTCCGATGCGGGAGGATTATTCTATTTTGACATTCGCCGACAAACGGTCGTGGATCGCAGGAAAGGTGTATGCGAACAATGGCTTTTCGCTCTGTACGGACACCCAAAGATCTCCAAAGATCACACCATCAGAAGCGGCATTTTTAACAGCGAAGGGACCCTTTTGAAGATGAACGGAGAGGAAACCGACGTCAATCTTTATACGGGCGGCTTGATCGATCTGAATGCGCTGGACGTGGTATACGACTCACCTGAAGGCACGACCTGCCGTTTGCTGGCAGTCGCTCCCACGGTGCCGTATCGTGTCGGATTCGCAAGCTTCACGCTGGACCGTCCCGAAACCATCGTTTATCACAGCGCCACCTTCCTTAAAGATCATTGGGAATGTTCAAGCCCCATCGCAAGCGGCGGAGAGTTTCTTGCGCCGTCAACTGTCATAGACGGTTCTCAAACTTATCTTGGCGGTATGGCGTATTATTACGGTGTCGGTGATGCAGGATTGAATCCCGGTCACCCTGCCCCGACCTTTACGGATCAAATCTTTCTTGCCCGTTTTGACGGAGAAAACCGCGTGCTGGAAAGTTATCACTCAGCCGATGGCGGAAAAACTTACGCCAAAGCACAAACGCTCCGCTCGTTCCCAAAAGAAAAGGAGATCAAGATCTGGCGTCCCATCGTACCGATGTATGCGCAGGATAATATGCCCCTTTACTGGCATGAAGGATTCTACGGCTCTCATACGGGCGGCTGGCACTGCGATATGGTGGCATACGTGGAATATGATGATTGAAAAAGCATCGAAACAAAAAAGTGTGAGCATTCGTTATGAACACTCACACTGGTGCGGGCGACAGGACTTGAACCTGCACGGAGTTCCACTGGTTCCTAAGACCAGCGCGTCTACCATTCCGCCACGCCCGCAAATTTTATTTTCTTTTAAATATGATAACACAAAAAACTTGTTTGTCAAGAGTTTTTTGCATTTTTGATAAAGGACGGTCATATGACCGTCCTTAATCTTTAGTCTGCACGTATATTTTTGATACATTTTTATCATCAACAATATATCTCGCCAGCTCCAACGCAATATCAAAATGACCGGAATCGTGTTGCGTACCCTTTATTTCGCCTTTTTTATGACGTTCGTCCCATTTCGGAGCATCAAGAAGATCACCGCTCGTAAAAAACGTAAAGAATTGCAATTTTTTAAAATCACACATTGCTTGCAAAGCGGCACACTCCATTTCCACGGAAATACAGCCGTCCGCTTTATGCTTTTCAAAATTATTTACCGTTTCTCTATAAAAAGCGTCAGTCGTCCATGTTTTTCCCTTCACGTAGGGGATTCCGTTTTCCCTCATGAAATCCGCAACGATATCTGCGTTTTTAATCGTGATATAATCCGACGCGGGCGCGTAATGATAAGATGTGCCTTCATCACGGTAAGCTTCTGTAGGAATCATAACTTTACCGTGAGCGATCGTTTTGTCCAAACACCCTGCACCACCAAATACGATATATTTATTCGTTTTAATCTCTGACAAGGTATCTTCCACAGTACCAACACACGCTGGCGCTCCTACGTACGTTTTATAAAATGCAAATTTTTTGTCTTTATAATCAATGCGATAGATCGTTGTTTTCCCTGTAGCAAACCAAAAGGAAGCAATCGGTTCACACGAATAATTTTCCAAGACAAATTTTTCGATCGCATGAGAAAAAGTCACAATACAAGCATCAACCGTCGGCGCGTTTTCCTTAACGCGCGGATTGATGATCGCTTGCGAACGATTATCAAAAGTATCGGTTATCATAAATTTACTCCTCCTAATCGAGCAATATGGAAAACCCGCTCTTGAAATTCTATCAGGAGCGGGCGTGAATTATTTCAATTCCTGTTTTTTAATACGTTTTTTCATTTTGCGAACGTCACGAAGCATCTTGATGGAATCGCGAACGATATGTACGGTAGATTCTCTGTGATTGATGATCTTAACGGGCATCTCGGAGATCTTCGCACCAAGCTTTTCCGCAATCATCAAAACTTCAAGATCAAAAGCAAATCGATCCACTTCACAGTTACGGAAGATCTTCTTTGCGATATCATGACGGAAACCTTTAATGCCGCATTGAGAGTCGGAAAGTTTAAATCCTGCCGCAATCGCGATCACCTTGATATACGTTTTAGACATCAATTTACGAAGCAAGGTATAGCCTTCATAGCCTTCTTTCGACAGATTGCGGGAACCAACGACAATATCCGCGTCGGACTGCGAAAAAATATCGACCATTTTGCCAAGCACGTCCGTGCCGTACGCATTGTCACAGTCTGTGAAAAGGATAAGGTCACCCACGGCTTCCAGCACACCCGTGCGCACCGCACAGCCCTTACCGCGGTTCGCTTCATAACCGCAAAGACGGATACGGGGATCTTTTTCGGCTGCGGCAAGGACGGTGTTTTTGCAACCGTCCTTGGAGCCGTCATCTACAAAAATAAGTTCAAAGTCCTCAAAAGTCGCGGTCATGTAGTCAGAAAAGGTTTTCACAGCTTCTTCGATGATCGAAGATTCGTTATAAATCGGAATGACCAAGGATACTTTCATTTTTCAAAGTCCTTTCTTTTAGAACAAGGTGTTTACCGCAATGCGGTCATATACTTTTTCACTGACAGGTGTGCAGACCATATTCTGCTTATAGCTTTCCACAATCAAATTGTAGCGGCTGTAATAAGGAGAATATGTGCTTGCTCCCACATAAGGAGATTCAAAAAGCACATTCGAGATTCTGCCCTTTTCGCAAGCAAATTCTTCCTCAATCTCATATCTCTGGAAAACTGCCACGTATGCGGCACGGTCACTGTCATCACCCGTGATCACGTTGCTGGATTCACCAAAGTCAAGTGCTTTGATCGCTGTCATCGTGATGTTGTTGATCGTTTCATTGGCTGCGGAACCGACGATATTGCCATAGGCATCTACGTAATATTCCGTGCTGTAACCGGAGTTATCGTATTCCTTTGCCAACACTTCGATATCTTCACCATTTGCAAGACGCGCACAAACGTCTGCAATATCCGCCTTCGCCTTGGCTTCTGCTGCCGCGTCACCCTTGGTATAAAGGATCATGACCTGCTTATAGCGGAAAAAGCTCTGGTTGAGATAGTCACCGAGATCCTCGGAAACAGCAAGCTTGATGCGCTTTGCCAAAAGATCGCGGTAATAGGTAAATTCTACGTATTCGGGCGTATAGCCGGCAAGCGCCAGAGATTTGCGGTAAAGTTCTTCCGCATATTCTTCCTTCGTTCCCTTGAAATCCATCTCAGATTCATCGAGATCGTTGACGTAATTCTGCAATTTCGCAAGATAATCCGCGCGGTAAAGCTCTTTATCTTCTTCTGTGATCGCGACACCGTATTTTTCACCGAGCGCAATCAAGGTATAATATTCCATGAGAACTTCTTCGGTAATTTCCTTGATCGCCTTTGTTTTTTCTGCGTTGGTGGTGATGGCAATAACGTTGCCCTCGTCATCGGTCACAACAGCGGGAACGATTCCCGTAAAATAAAGAAATACGGCACGGTATTCTTCAAAGGGAACCTGATATGTTTTCATGCCGTCGCCGCCGTCGACTTTAATATCCAAAATATAGTCAGCGTTCATTCTTCCGCCGTACCAATTATAAATGCCGGGTGCTTTTTCACAGCTTGCAAGCATCGTAAACGCCATCATGACAAGCAAAACGGCACACGCAATTCTTTTTATCATTTTCATCGGATTTTGATTTCCTTTCTTTTTCCTTTCCGCACGATATGCGGATATCATACTCTTTATATCATACCATATAATTCTTATATTTTCAATCCAAAATTGATTTTTTTACACTTTTTTAATATAAATTTGAAAGAGATGCGCGTTTCTTACGTATTGTTCACAAATATTTCCGAGATCAAACGGTTTCTGACATTGTCCACCACGGAAAAGTCAATATGCTTTCCGTAAACCGCTTCCGTTTTTTCATGATAAGCTCCCGCTTCTTGCAAGGAAGCAAGCGCACCTTCCAAAAGCGTTTCCGTACACTTTCCGAGATAGCGAAGCGCCGCGCGTCGGGTAGCGATGCCGTCTTTATCCGCAAAACGGGAAACGTTAATGATCTTATCCGCACCTTCCGCCGCTTCCTCACGCATGACGGCAAACAAAACGTCCTCCCCTTCTATGTAAATACACTCGATGCGCGAACGGACGAGCGGTGTGGAACAGACTGTCATCGCAACGCCCTTTTGCAAAAGCTCTGCGTAAAGCACGCCCATAAACGTGTAGCCAAGCCCATATTTATCCGTGATCGCGTAAATCTTCTTTGCGCGCTGCTCCAAAGTGTCAAGACGAACGGCACCTTTGGTGCCGATGGCGGACACAAAGCGGCGCGAAACGTCACCCTTTTGCATGCGGGAAAGCGAAAGCACGAGTCGTTGTGCGGCACCTCTTGCCTTCTCCCTCAAAAAGATCTCCGCACCAACCTCATCGATCTGATGCGTAAGTGCGCCTGCCGCACACAGATATCGGTAAGCAAAGCGATAAGCATTTCGCTTCTTCTCACCAAGCAGCTTCAAAATTTCGGATTCCGCTTCCAAACTCACCGTGTCAAACGCCTCTCCGAGATTTATGATCTGCTCCACAGCGCCGGGGTAAACGGGATCCGTGACGTGCGGCGCTGTCCCGTCCAGAACGGCGATCCCCTTTTCACGGATCAAAATACCGTCCAAAGAATCCGTATCCGACGAGCAATAAAAATAATCGACGGAAAAACCGCCTGCCTCTGCGGTAAACCCGATGCTTTTCATCAAGGTGGATTTTCCCGTGCCGGGCCCTCCTTTTAATATATAAATACGGGAAAGCTTTTGCGGAGAAAAAATTTCGTCAAAAAGACTAAAAAATCCATTCTCCGTATTGGCGGCGGCAAAAAATCGTGTTGTGCTTCTTTCCATAAGAAAAATCCCTTTCCAAAAAATATATGTTTTCAGCGTAATGTTACCCGTCAAGCACGTCAAAATCCCACAAAAATCCATTTTTCATTTTTGTGGGAAACGCGCTTTGGGCATTTTTACTGCATTGTATGCATGGAAGAGGAAGAATGTCCGTCTTTTTTGCAAAATTTTGGATTCTTTTTGATAAATTTTCAAAATACACTTGACACGGCGCACCTCGTAGGTGTATAATAATCGTCGAGAAATTTTATTCTCTTTGCACTTTTTTTCATGCGGAGGGAGGGATTATGAATGGCTGAAATTAGAGTAAAAGAAAACGAATCGCTTGACAGCGCTCTTCGCAGATTTAAGAGACAGTGTGCTCGCTCCGGAGTAATTGCCGAAGTTAAAAAAAGAGAACACTACGAAAAACCGAGTGTTAAGCGTAAAAAGAAATCTGAAGCAGCAAGAAAGCGCAAATTCAAGAGCTGATTGCAAAAAACAAACATACCCCGCGAGCTTTGCGCCCGACGGGGTTTTTTGTGTGATATTGACTAAAACCCCCGATCTTTGGGGAATATAATAGATAACGAAAAAGGATCTGACACAAATGGAAAAGAAAGAATATCTCGAGATCGCCAAGATCATCAACACGCATGGCGTGCGCGGCGCGGTCAAACTCGACCCTTGGTGCGACAGCCCCGAAACGCTCAAAAAAATCAAGAAGCTTTATCTTGCAAACGGCACTGCCTTTGACGTTTCCGGTGTCAAGATAATGGGCGGCGGCTTTGCGGTCTGCTCGCTTTCGGGCGTTACCACCGTGGAAGACGCCGTGAAACTGAAAAACAAGATCCTGCTCGCAAAGCGCGAAGATATTCCGCTGGAAGACGGCGCATTCTTTATTTGCGATCTGATCGGTCTTCCCGTCAAAGACGCGGATACCGGCGTTTGCTACGGCACGATCGAGGACGTCATTCAGAACACCGTTCAGGATATCTACGCCGTCAAGACAGAGAGCGGCAAGACCGTGCTTTTGCCTGCGGTTCCCGCCTTCATCAGCCGTGTGGATACCGACGACGCGGTTTACATCACCCCCATCGAAGGCTTTTTCACCGAAGCCGAGGAAGTGAGAAATTGATATGCGCTTTGACATTATGACGCTCTTCCCCGCACTTGTGGACACCGTGCTTTCCGAAAGCATCATTGGCAGAGCAAGAAAAGCGGGCATCATTGACGTTCACGCGCATAATATCCGCGATTATTCCAAAGATAAGCATCGCCGTGTGGACGACACACCCTATGGCGGCGGCAAGGGTATGCTGATAAGCCCCGTGCCGATCTACGATTGCTTTATGGATATCACGTCCCCCGAAAAGAACCCCGCATCGCGCCGACGTGTTGTTTATATGTCACCGCAAGGCAGAGTTTTTAATCAAAAAATCGCGCGTGAATACGCCGAAAATTACGACAACGTGATCTTCCTTTGCGGTCACTACGAAGGCGTGGATCAGCGCATCATCGACGAGATCGTGGACGAAGAGCTTTCCATCGGCGACTACGTTCTGACGGGCGGAGAAATTCCTGCCTGCATCATCGTGGACGCGATCGCAAGACTTTTGCCCGGTGTGCTTTCCGACGCGGAATGCTATGAAAAAGAAAGCTTTTCCGAGGAAGGGCTGCTTGAATATCCTCAGTATACACGTCCCTATGAATTCCGCGGCAAAAAAGTTCCCGACGTGCTCATCAGCGGTCATCACGCAAACATCGAAAAATGGCGCCACGAAATGGCGCTTGCCAAAACAAAAGCCGTCCGCCCCGATCTCATCACGTCCGCTTCTTCCGAAAAAGAATAAGCAAAATGTGATCTCGCGGCAGGCCGCCACCCCAAAGAAACCGCGCTCGGTTCTTTGCATCTGTTTTAGAAAACTTTATGTCGAGGAGCAGTTTCCCGATGTCCCGTTCAGTAACAAAAAAAATTTACAGAAAAAGAGGGCATCGCGACACTGCTCCCTTTTTATCACACCACCGAGGAAAGGAGAAACCATGGATAAAAACACAAAAAAAGCAAGCAGGACCGTCATACTCATGATCCTTTTCACGCTTTTTGCCAAGGCACTCGGCATGGTGCGGCAGATCCTCATTGCCAATATTTTCGGTGCCGGCATGGCAGGCATCGCCTTTTCCGCCGCTTCAAAAATTCCGTTTGCCATTTTTGATATGCTCTTTTCCACGGCGATCGTCGGTTCTTTTTTGCCGATCTATCGGGGGAATCTCTTGAAAAGCGAAGACTCTGCAAAGAAATTTTCGTCCTCGTTCCTTTCTGCCGTTACCTTGATCTTAACGGGAGTAGCGGCGCTTGGCGTGATCTTTGCAGGACCACTCCTCCACATCTGCGCGCCAAACCTTGATGCCGAAACCTCCGCCCTTGCGGCAAATCTTCTTCGCATCATGTTCCCCTCTGTCATTTTTGCAGGCGCGGCGTATACGCTTATCGGGATCCTGCAATCCCATGAAAGCTTCCTTTTGCCTGCCTCCGTCAGCGCGATCTCCAATCTCACGGTCATTCTCTATCTTGCCTTCTTTGCGCAAAATGCGACCGCTCACGCCGCATATGGACTCGCTATCGCTTATCTGCTTTCATGGTTCGTTCAATTTCTGACGCTCGCGATCCCGCTCGCAAAAAAGCATCGACTTCCCCGTCCCACCGCCAAGATCAAAAATCCCGATCTTCGCCTCTCTCTTATGCGTTCTCTGCCTGTGATGCTCGGCTCATGGCTGATTCCCATCGGCACGTTGACGGCAAATTTCTTCTCTTCTTATATAGATGGCAATGCCATCGGGGAAAATACCGAAACGGGTGCGGCGATCGTCGTTTTTGAGAATGCTTTTTCCGTATATTCCATCGCGGCAGGACTGCTCACTTACGGCATCTGCAATTTTATTTTCCCCAAGCTTTCCGCGGCTTTTGCAGGGGGTGACAAAGAGGGTTTTGCCCGTTCCGTGAGAAAAACACTTCTCCTCTCCCTTGCCATGATGCTTCCCATCGCCGCGGCTCTCTTTTTCCTTTCGGAAAACGGCATCTCCTTACTTTACGAAAGAGGAAATTATACCCCTGCACTCGTGCAAGCAACAGGAATGAGCCTACGCGCACTCGCGCTTGCGCTGCCTGCTTATGGTCTCATCGAGCTTTTTTCCCGTGTGTGCTATTCCTCGGGAAAAGTACGTTATCCGATGATCGCCGCGATCGTCGGTATCTGCACGAGCCTTACGTTCTCCTCGATCTTTCTTTTGACAAAAACGCTCTCCGTTTTTACCGTAGCACTTGCCTGCGCCCTCGGAGAGATCCTCGCCGCGCTGACGCTCCTTGTCCTCACGCTCCGCGCATTTCCCGAAATCGCTGAAGGCTTCTCCCTCAAAAAGAGTGTCACACTTCTCGCATCTTTCCTTTTTTCGGCGGCGACAATGGCAATTTTTAAAAAAATTGTTCAAAATATACCGATAAAATCGCTCGTTTTGCAAAATTTAGTGATTATCACTATTGTTTTTCTCATCGGTCTTGTGGTATATTTATTATGTATAGGTATATTCAACTTTGCTCGTTTTTCCTCATCAGAAAAATAAAGACGGCGAGCGTCGCCGTTACCCCAAAATTTAGAAAGGAGGAGATTTGTTGTTCCGCAAAATACAAAAGAAAAAACTGTCGCAAAAGCTTGCCGACGCGTTCAAAAATTCCGTCATCATCTTTTATCTGACCAAATTTTCGGGATTCATCTATCATCTTTTTATGAACGGCGTTTTCGGCACCATGATGACCTCCTACGAGACTATGGCAAACGCCTTTGCATCGTCTTCAATGGCAAAAGCCTTTCGTGCGTTCCTCAACAACAAGGGCGTACAAGCCATTCGTAAAGTCAAGCGAGCCATGGCAAAAGCCTATGAGCGCAGTATCATTCTCACAAAGATCCGCGGGATCTCATATCACCTTTTGATCACCAATGTCAGCTCGCTTGGGCTGTTTCTCTTTTCCTTTGGGTTCTTCACCCTACTCATTCAGATCCTCAAAGAGTATGCCTTCCACATTGACACCATCGATAGCGCGCCGACGATCCTCGGTCTCGTCATCATGGTGATCGCGGTCTTCATGTTCTTTTCCAAAAAGAACATCGCGGAAACCATACACGACAGCGTGATCCTGCACGCGATCCTTTTCGACTATTTGGGACTTCGCATCATCGGCGTTGCCAAAGCCGCGAAAACAGAAGCGCGCAAGGGATTTAACATCTCGTTTGGTCTTGGCATGGCGTTCGGTGCGTTTTCCATCGTCGTAGAGCCGCTTCGCATCGTCATCGTGTTGGCGTTTCTGTTGCTTGTCGGCATCGTGCTTTCGGCACCGGAAGCAGGCATTCTTCTCGTCTTCCTCTGTCTGCCCTTTTTGCAGACGAAATTTCTCCTCGCCGCGATCGGGCTGATCCTTATTTCCTATTTTCTGAAGCTCATCTGCGGCAGACGCGTGCTCCGTCTTTCCCTTGTGGATTATACCGTCATCGCGTTCCTCGCCTTCACCATTTTCGGCGGCATCATTTCCATTGATCGTTCCAGCTTTGAGAAAATGCTCGTTTACGTTTGCTTCATGCTCGGTTACTTCGTCGTAAAAAGCACGATCAGTTCCCCGTCCCTCGTGCGCCGTTGCATCTATTCGCTCATCGTATCCAGCACAGCTGTTTCTCTTTACGGGCTATATGAAAACTTCTTCGGTTCCGCGTCCACCGTATGGCAAGACGTGACCGTCTTTTCCGAGATCAGCGGACGTGTGGTTTCCACCTTTGAAAACCCCAACGTGCTCGGTGAATACCTCATTCTGATCTTTCCGATCACGCTGGCAATGATGATCACCGCAAAACGCGCAAACGAACGCTTTGCTCTTTTCTTTGCGGCAGGCGTTAATGCACTTTGTCTCGTTTTCACTTGGTCCCGCGGCGCATGGCTCGGATTTGTCATTGCCGTTGTCCTTTTCTTCCTTCTTTCCAGCAAGCATTTCTTCACGGCGGGTATTCTCTTGACACCGCTTGCCGTTCTCGGTCTTTCCTTTGCGATCGACACCTCCGTGATCCGCAGATTCACCACCTTCACCGATAGCTCCACCTCTTACCGCTTGAGCATTTGGCGCGGTACGCTGGATATGCTGAAGGACACTTGGTGGTACGGCATCGGCATCGGAGAAGGCGCTTTCCGAGCCGTTTATCCCGCGTATGCGCTACCGGGCATCGAAACCGCGCCGCACAGCCACAACCTCTATCTCCAGATCATCACGGAAACCGGCATATTTTCACTACTCGCGTTTTTGCTCTTCATTCTCATTTTTACACAATGCGTTCTGACCTTCTGCAAAAACGCCGTATCGCGCAGCAATAAGGTCCTCGCCACCGGTTTTCTCTGCGGCATCATAGCCTTTCTCGTCCAAGGTATGACAGACTACGTCTGGTATAACTACCGCATCTTCCTTCTTTTCTGGCTGATCACAGGGCTCACCGTCGCACACATCGCTTCCGCCAAGCAAACGGTGGAGGAAAGTATCCCTATTTATTACTAAATGCAAAAATTTCGAAAGGATAATCTTTCATGAACGAAAATAAAAAAGCGCGTTTTAATTTTATAGACGCTATCATCATTCTCGTGATCCTCGCTATCATCAGCGCAGCGGCACTGCTCATCTTCTTTAACAGTCGCCAGAACCGCGCACTCGATATGGGCAACGTGGACTTTGTGATCCGCATTTCCGGCGCAGACGAAGACGTTTTGGATCTCATCAAAGTGGGCGAAACCGTCAAAGACTCCGTATCCGGCACACAGCTCGGCACCATTCGCGCCGTCCGCAAAGAAAATACACCTTACTACGGTAGCTTTGCTGTTCCGGATCAAAACGGCTCCTACACACTTCCCAAAAGCGAGCATGCTGATAAATATGATATTTATATAACGATCTCCGGTTTTGCAAACGCCGGCGCGAACGGTGTTTACGCCATCGGAAATACGAAGATCCTTGTCGGTTCTACCGTATATTTTAAGATTCCCTCCTTCTCTGCCGTTTCTTATATCACCGCGTTCAATATCAAACCGCAAGCCTGACTTGCAAATAATTTCAAAGAAAATAAAGAAAGGAAACCATCATGGCTACTTCCAACACGAAAAAAACAGGCGTGCGGTTCAACATTTTTGACGTACTGATCATTCTTGCCGTGCTTGCCTGCATCGCCGCTATCGGCGTGCGCGCCTATTTTCTTGCCACCACCGAAGAGCAAATGCAAACAGCGCGCGTGGAATTTGTCGTCAAAAGCGTATCCGACGTCACAGCTGAAGCTTTTTCCAAGCAATACAGCACGCTCTACCTTACCTCTACCGATAAAGAGATCGGTACGATCATCAACGCTTATTATTCCGCTGCTGTCGTGGACGCGGAAACTGCGGACGGCACAATCGTGCGTGCTCTCCACCCCGATAAGCTCGATATCTACGGATTTGCCAATCTTTCCGGCGTCTGGAGCGAGGACGGATTTCTCATCGGCGGCACAACGCTTGCTTCCGTCGGAAACACGGTCGCTGTCTATACGCAGGACGCAATGTGCATGATCACCATCGTCAGCATTCCAAACGTCAAATAATCACTAAAAAAGTTCTTTTCTCACACATTTTTTTGAAAAAAACTATTGATTTTATGCATAAAGATTGATATAATATTTAGTAATAAATGCGTTCGTCGTCGGAGTCTAAGTTTTCCGCGCCGACACCGCACGACAAACTTTATAGTAACAGGAGCATAAAAAAATGATTTCCAGAGATATCATTATTAAAAATAGTGTCGGTCTTTATGCAAGACCTGCCACGTTCTTTATCCAGAAGGCAAATACTTATAAGAGTTCGATTTGGATTCAGAAGGACGATCGCCGTGTTAACGCGAAGAGCTTGCTCGGTGTTCTCTCCATGGCAATCGCCGGCGGTTCCACCGTCACCTTGATCGCAGACGGTCCCGATGAAACCGAAGCGATCGGCGGTCTTGAACTCTTGGTCAGCACCGAACTTTAATTTTCGGTCCATCAAATCATAAACGACGGCAGAAGAAGCGGCATCTTTCCCCGACTTCCTCTGCCGTTTTTCGTTACGAAAGAGGTTCCTTATGGTAAAAGCGGAATATGCGGAGCGTCTGCGTGAAAAAGCAGCAACACTTCCTCTCACGCCCGGCGTTTATATCATGAAAGATAAAACGGGCAAAGTCATTTACGTCGGCAAATCGCGCGCCATCAAAAACCGCGTTTCCCAGTATTTTCACGAAAGCGGCCAAAACAGCGCAAAAACAGACGCCATGACGGCGCATATCTTTGATTTCGATTATATCCTTTGCGACACGGAGATCGAAGCACTGACGCTGGAAAATAGTCTCATCAAGCTCTATACCCCGCGCTACAACATCAAGCTCAAAGACGATAAATCGTATCCTTATCTCAAGGCTACAGTAGGCGAAGAATTTCCCCGTTTCGTGATGACCAGAAAACGCGAATCGGGAAAAGACAAATATTTCGGTCCCTACACCAGCACTGCCACCGTTTTCGGCATCATCTCCGCTTTGCAAAAAACGTTTGGACTCCCCTCCTGCCGCCATACCTTTCCTAAGGACCGCGGCAAGATCCGCCACTGCGTATATCGCCAGATGGGGTGCATCGCCCCCTGCGATCCCGGCGTCACTGCGGAAAGCTATCGGGAATCCTTTTTGCAAGCCGTTTCGTTTCTTTCGGGGGATTATAAAAAGATTTTAGAAGCCCTCAATGATAAAATGCTTTATGCTGCAGAAAATATGGCATTTGAAGCCGCCGCCGCATATCGTGACCGTATTCGTGCCATCGAAAAGTTGGAAGAAAAGCAAAAAGTGGTAGCAAGCCCCGATACAGAGCGCGACATCATCGCGTGGCATGCAGGCGATCCGATCTCTTCGATCTGTGTCTTTTATATCCGCGCAGGTAAGCTGATCGACTCCGAGCTTTTCTATTTTTCGGGCGGCGAGATTTTGGACAGCGAAGCGATCATCTCGTTTCTCTGTGAGCTCTACGCGCGCCGTGAATATATCCCCAAAGAGATCAATCCTGCCGATGCATTAACGGCAGAAGATAATGCCGTTTTAGCAGAGCTTCTCTCTGAGAAAGCAAGCTCCAAAATCACCCTGCGCACACCGCAAAGAGGTGAAACACGCCGCCTTTGCGATATGGCAAAAGAAAACGCCGCCGCTCGTGCGGCAGAATATGCCAAAACCTTTGAAAAAGACGAAAAATCACTCGTTCGACTTGCCACACTTTGCTCTCTCGAAACCGTGCCGACGAGGATCGAAGCCTTTGATATCTCCAATTTCGGTGATGAAGCCATCACCGCAGGCATGGTCGTTTTTGAAGATGCCAAGCCGAAAAAAGGCGATTACCGTCTATTCTCCATCAAATCGACCGCCACACGCGACGATTACGCCTCCATGCGAGAAGCCGTGAAAAGAAGACTTTCTCACCTTTGTGATGAAGGCGCAAAGATCCCCGATCTTCTGCTGATCGACGGCGGTGAAAGTCACCGCGCCATCGCCGCGGAAGAAATCGCCGCCGCAGGATATCAGATCCCCGTTTTCGGCATGGTCAAGGACGATTATCATAAAACACGTGCGCTCGTCGGCGAGATGGGAGAGATCTCTATCGCTACAGAACAAGCCGTTTATACGCTTATTTATAATATTCAGGAAGAGGTGCATCGCTTCACCATCTCCAAGATGACGGCGACAAAGCGCAAAACGCAGATGACCTCCGTTCTCGAAAAGATCGACGGCATCGGTGCCGCTCGCGCCAAAGCGCTTCTTCTTCATTTCGGCGGACTTGCCGCCATCAAAAAAGCAACTGCCGATGAACTCATCGCTGTCAAAGGTGTCACACCCGTGATCGCGCAGAACATCATCGACCACTTCAAAAAAGAAAGGAAATAAAACCATGAGAATCATCACAGGAAGCGCAAGAGGCGCTGTACTCAATACGCTCGAAGGCGAAGCCACACGTCCCACCCCTGCCAAAGTGAAAGAAGCACTTTTCAGTTCCATTCAGTTTGATATCGAAGGCAGAAAAGTTCTCGATCTTTTCGCAGGCTCCGGTCAGCTCGGACTGGAAGCGCTCAGCCGCGGCGCGGAAAAAGCGACTTTCGTAGACGGTGCCAAGGAAGCCACGACGATCATCACCGCCAACGCGCAAAAAACGCATCTCTATCAGAAATCCAATGTTCTTTGTATGGATTGGAAGCAGTATATCAAATCCGCAAAGGGCAGAAACAAATTTGATCTCGTTTTCCTCGATCCGCCCTATGCGCTCCGTTTGCTCCCCAAGGTTCTCTCTGAGCTTTATGATGCAGATATGCTGAATGAAGGCGCCATCATTGTTTGCGAAGACGAAGAAGGCGGACTTGCTGAGGACGTCATGGTGGAAGCACGCTATAATCTTGTAAAGACTTCCCGCTACGGCAGAGTTCACATCACCATTCTCACGCCCATCACAGAAGAAGAAACCGAAGAATAAGGAGATGCTCATGGAAAAGATCGCGCTGATCCCAGGCACGTTTGATCCCGTCACGATCGGCCACATGGAGCTTATTCGTGTTGCCGCCGCTCTTTTTGATAAAGTCATCGTCTGCATCTTCATCAATCCCGACAAAAAGCATCTTTTTGATGAAGAAAAGCGTCTTTCCCTGCTCCGCACCGCTGTCGCCGATTATCCCAACGTTTCGGTAGATATCGACCATGGCATGACCGCAGATTATGCTGCACGCGTGGGTGCTTCGTATCTCATTCGCGGAATCCGCGACGAAAAAGACACGCCTTACGAGCTGAAGATGGCGGAATTCAACAAAAATCGCACGGGTGTGCAAACGCTTTTTATTCCCTCCCCCGAAAAGCTCGCCGGTGTCAGCTCCACGCTGGTCCGCGAAAAGCTTGCTGATGGCAAAAACGTGGAAGAGCTGTTACCCAAAAATATTACCTCGCTTTAAGAAAAATCGTCCCCAAGTGCGAACTTTGGGGACGATTTGTTTTTTTGCGAGGCGCCGCCTCGCGCACCGTTCAAGGGATATGATCCCTTGAAAATCCCGAAAAGAGTCAATGGGAATAATAGCGGTTGTTTGCAAATTCGTTATAACTTTGCGCCATGGCGTCCCACGTTTCACGGTCAACAAGCCCTGTTTCCTCAAGTAGATTTGCCTTTTGAAAGACCTTCACCAGCGCCGCTGTTTTCTCATCGTAAACACCTGTCGGTGTCATCGGCTCAAATTGATCATAAGCAATGGCAAGTGCCGCCAAGAGAATCTGAATGATATAGACAAGGTCGCTCCGCTCCCCTGCCTCGGTCTTGTAATTTGGCTCCGGGAAAGGAAAAATCGAAGCGCCCGGCGCCGTAATATACAGCGCATACCGATACGTGTCCACGATCGCATTCCATGTGGCGAGGTCTACAATGCCTGTCACAGGCAGACTTCGCGCATCTTGAAACGTGCGCACAGCCGCTTCCGTTTCATCACCGAAGATACCATCGGGATTTAAGATCGGTTGCGACCCCTCCGCCTGCGCGATGCGCCGAAGCATCGTTTGCAGTTCGTAAATTTCCGTGCGAATTTTTTCTTCGTTTGTCATGTCTGATCGCCTCCTTGACCGAGTTCCGTACCCGAAAATTGCCCTTCCGCACGCACCGCTCCCGACTCCACGTCGTTATAAATATCCGCAAGAACATCCCAGATCACCGCACCCACGATGCCGTTGATGGGATAGCCGAAGGTCTCCTCCACCGCATAGATCGCGTCCCGCGTATTTTCATCAAAGATGCCCGTGATCGGAATTTCGGGAATGGACGGATAGATCGCGGCGGCAGTATTGATAAACTCCTGCAAAAGAAAGACGTCATCTCCCGTGGAGCCAAGCTTCAGAAAATTACCGGGGAATGGAATCACCGCTGTGCCGATCTGTTCGGGTGTCAGACTGCGCACGATGCCGAGATAGTCGTCATAAAGATAGTTCCACGTTGCGTCGTCGATCGTTCCCGTCGGCTCCAAGCCATATAGATTTTGAAAAGCGATCACGGCGTTTTGTGTGCGTTCGTCAAAGACCTTACTGAAGCCGGGGGCCGGAATTTCGGGATTGAACGTAGAAACCGTGGCAAGAAAATATTGTATCAGCTCCACGTTATCCCCCGTATCACCAAGAGAAAGAACCTCGGGAAATTGACGGGAAACGTCCTCCAGGCGAAGCCCTTCGCTTTGTAGCTCGTTCAGACGCTTTACGGCGTTGTAAATAAACTGTATGCGATACCAAGTGGCTTTGCCCACAATACCGTCGGGCGTCAGATTGAAGATGCGTTGAAATTCCTTCACAGCATTCTCCGTTTCCACCCCGAAAATGCCGTCCACATCAGGAATCTTCGGAATTGAGGGATAGTTGGACGAAATACGATTGAGGCGAAGCTGGATAAACGCCACGTCATTGCCTGCCGTTCCAAGGCGAAGCAGCGTTTCGGGTTCGGAAGGCTCCACCGCTTCTACGGGAGCGTTGGTCACGAGGGTGATGTCATCACCGTAAAAATTCGTCAGGATATCAAAAGCGCCAAGCCCTGCATTGGCAAGCTCCACGGTCCCCCATTGAGAAAGTCCCTCGCAGGTCGTGGTCGTGCCGTTGCAATACGTCGCGAAAAGAGGTTCAATGTTGCCCACACGCACGATATAATTATTGAAAATATCGTCCACGATAGCGCTGATATTTTCAAAAATATCCCGATTCTCCACAAAGGATTGATCGCTCGCCGTGGAGTTTGTGATATCGAAATCATAGCCGCGCGAGGGATAATATTCCGTGTAGACACGGTTGAGCGCAAAGGAGATCTGCGCTAAAATATTGGCGCGCAAAGCGCTTTCGGGCCACGTCGGATAGATCTCGCTGGAAGCGACGTTTTTGATATAATCGGGAAATGTGACGGTGACGTTTCGGGCGTAAGCATTCGGTGCGCCGAGATGCACGCGTATCGTTTCGGGGATCACGGGAAAGTTATTGATCACAAAGAGTTCCTCCCCTCTCAAAGATTCGGGCCGCCATCACCTTCGTTGATGATGATCGTATCATTAGGAAATTCTTTTCCGTCTTCACTTTCGGGAATAGGGATCATGCGAACGGGTTGAATGGAAGTGATACCGGGATAGATCGGCACGCGCATATTAACAACACGGTAGTAGCCGTCTGCGGAAACCTCCAGATCAATTTCCGCAAACGGTTTTTTTCCGCCGGGTGCAAGCGATTCCGCAGGGGACGGCGTTTCGATCTCAATAGGATCAGTGAGTCCGTCAGGCCCTGTCATGAGAATATGCGTGATCTCTGAACCGTTTTCAGGATTCGGGATTCGAACGGAAACAAATGCGTCCCGAATCGGGATCGCACCAAACGCTGCTGTCGTGCTGACAACAAGCTTGCCGTAATTTTTTGCGTTTTGGGTTTGGTCCATAAGTAAAATTCCTTTCTGAAGAAAAATAGCTTCTACGATGTTCAGTATATGAACGCAAAAGGAAAATGTTATGGGGGTACTTTACAAACGGTATGCTTTATGATAAAATACGATTGTAAGAATTTGTTAAGAAAGAAGGTTTTTCTTATGGCACTTATGAAACGCGAACTGATCAACTACGATATTTTCCCGAAGGTTCTTCCCATCGGAAAAGAAGTGGAGTTCACCGTCAAGCCTCTCGGCGGTCACGCCGCTTTTAACAAAGATGCGGACTACACCATTGCCATTCACACGACGACAGAAGGCAATCCGAGAACCTATCCAAACCGTAAAAATTATGCTTCTTATGTATTGAAGCCTGCGGAAGACGGCT
>CAYXQF010000030.1:0-21602 GCA_964466625.1 uncultured Lachnospiraceae bacterium
GCGAGAGTGGCGGAACTGGTAGACGCGCACGTTTGAGGGGCGTGTGGTTTTTCCATACGGGTTCAAGTCCCGTTTCTCGCACCACAATCCGAGGATCATATCCTCGGATTTTTGTTTTTTAAATAAAATTTCGAAGTAGGGCAAGACTATTGTAGACCGTTTGTTTTTGTGTGAAATGTTAACAAATTTCTTGCTTGAATTTTGTGTAGATATGCTTGACAAATTTCCTGAACAATGGTAAACTAGACAATATTATTTTCCTTTATATTGAAAGAGAAATCAAACCATGAACGAAAAACTTGAAAAATATTCTTTGGCGCAAAAAGATATGTGCGTCGAAAATGATATGATATCGGATAACCTTTTCCGTGAATACGGTGTTAACCGCGGTCTGCGTGATATCAACGGGACCGGTGTCCTGACAGGTCTTACTCGTATTTCGAAGATCACCGCATTTAAGGAGATCGACGGTGTGAAAACGCCTTGTGACGGTGAGCTTTGGTATCGCGGATATCATATCAATACGCTGATCTCTTTTTTGGGAGAGACTGAATACGGTTTTGAGAAGACGGCTTTTCTTCTCCTTTTCGGTCAGATACCTACAGAAGATGAGCTTGCTGAATTTTCTAAAATTCTTGGCGAGTCCAGAACCTTGCCTACCAACTTCGTGCGTGACGTTATCATGAAAGCGCCTTCCAAGGATATTATGAATTCCGTGACGAGAAGTATTTTGACGCTTGCTTCCTATGACGAAAATTCCACCGATACCTGCGTGGAAAACAGTATTCGTCAGTGTTTGCAGCTGATCGCTGTTTTTCCGATGCTTGTGGTCTATGGTTATCATGCATATAATCATTATGAAAATTATGAAAGCATGTATATCCACCGTCCGTCACCGGAGCTTTCCACCGCGGAAAATATTCTTCGCATGCTTCGTCCCGATGGACAGTACACGCCTTTGGAAGCAAAGGTTTTGGATATTGCACTTCTTTTGCACATGGAGCATGGTGGAGGTAATAATTCTACGTTTACCACTCGTGTGGTTACATCTTCGGGTTCGGATACGTATTCCGCGATTGCGGCGGCGATGTCTTCTCTCAAAGGGCCGAAGCATGGTGGCGCCAATATCAAAGTCATGGAAATGATCAGCGATATCCGTGCGAACGTTTCTGACATCACAAATAGAGAAGAAGTTTGTGCGCATCTGGAAAAGATCGTGGCTGGGGAAGCTTTTGACGGAAAAGGTCTTATTTACGGTATGGGACACGCGATCTATTCCGTTTCCGATCCCAGAGAACGCATTTTGAAATCCTATGTTGAAAAATTGGCAGATGCCAAGGGCAAAACCAAAGATGCAATGCTTTATCAGATCATTGAAGAAGAAGCGCCGCGTATTATTTCCCAAAGGCGCCGCATTTACAAAGGTGTTAGTCCAAATGTGGACTTCTACAGTGGTTTTGTTTATGAAATGCTTGGTATTCCGATGGAACTTTATACGCCGCTTTTCGCGACAGCGCGTATCGTCGGTTGGAGTGCGCATCGTATCGAGGAGCTCGTCGGTATGAATAAGATCATTCGTCCCGCATATATGAGCGTGATGGAAGAGATTCGATAATTGATTGCAATAAAAAACCGCAGTTTGCGAAATATCGCAAACTGCGTGTTTTTTTATGTTATTATTGATTACTCCGCAAGCGGCGCGATGATAGCGCGCAAACCTGCTTTTACAATTTGGTCATCGGTACATATCCACATGAAATTTGCGCCCATTTCGCGATATTTTCTTGCTTGCGCTGTGGTATCGCAGAAAATACCAACGGATTTTTTGCGCGCAAGACAAATATCAAAGATTTCTTTGACAGCTTTCTGGAAGATAGGTTCTTCGAACTGCGCGGGGATTCCGAGATTAAAGGAAAGGTCATAAGGGCCGATAACGATCGCAGCAATCTCATCACCATAGGCGTCCAGCATGGAGGGCAGCGCGTCGATACCTTTTGTTGATTCGATCTGTACCAAAAGATGACGGTTTTGATTGAAGTCTTCCGGCGTTTCTCCTGTGCGAACTTGACAATATCCGCCTCTGCCTTTGTGTCCTTTGGGAGGAAAACGCATGGAGTCTACGGCAGTTTTAACTTGATCAACAGTTTCTGTGCGAGGGATCATGACACCGTCTGCACCAAGATCCATGCATCTTGCTACATGGAAACCTGTATGATCGGGAACACGGACAAACGCAGGGAGTCCGCAAAGGCGGCAAATCTGCATTAGGCTGATCAGATTTTCATTGTTGAAGATGCCGTGCTCCATATCGAAGAGGACATAATCCAAGTAATCTTCGTTCATTACTTCCAACATTGGGCCGCTTGCAGTCAACATAATGTTGGTGCCGAGGATCTGCTCACGGGAAGCAAGTTTTTGGCTGAGTCTTTCGAATTTATTCATAGAAAATTCTCCGTTTCTTTTTTTGTCATGAAACCGTTTTGAGTATTTTGTTTTTTTATGCGGTGAACGTATGTGTTCCTGCATGAAGCTCGTAGATTGTTTCGCCGATCGTAGCGGTGGCGGTGGTGCCGACGGGAACGGTCAAGGTGTAAATAACAGTATCTTCGGTGCGGTGCCATTCGGAAGCAACGATGCCGTATTTTGTTTTGACCGAGGCTTTTGCGAAAGAGAGTTTTTCTGTGGGCTTGGGAACAAAACGGATATGAGCAAATCCGGGATTTTCTTCGTCCGTTTCAATGCCGGCGACGGTGCCGTAAAGCCAATCGCCGACAGCGCCGTAAGCATAATGATTATAAGAGTTCATGTCTGCGCCCCAAAGCGTGCCGTCATCACGGATACCGTCCCAATGCTCCCACATCGTGGTCGCACCGTGTTCCACGGCATAGAGCCAAGAAGGCATTTTGTTTTGGAAAAGAAGCGTATAGGCAAGGTCGGTATAGCCGTATTCGGTCAGAACGTGGAGCAGATACGGCGTGCCGAGAAAGCCCGTGGTGAGTCGATCGTCATTGTCATGGATCATTTCGGCAAGGCGATCGACATGTGCTTGCAGAAATTCCTTTTCACAAAGCTCAAATTGGACGGTGATGACGTGTGCCGTCTGTGTGGGAAGCGATACGAGACCATTTTGGAAAAATCTTTCGCGAACGCATTTTTTCGTATCGGCAAGCTTTGTTTCATAGTCGGTAAGCTCGTTTTCACGGCAACCGAGAATTTTGGATATTTTTATGAAAAGAGAAGTAGAATACGCGAGGAATGCGAGCGCAAGGAATCGGCGATCGGTGCCGCCTTTGCAATCGTGGCGGTTCTCATCAAAATTAGCGTCCATTGCCAGCCAGTCACCGAAGTGCTTGGGACTTTCGATATAAGCATCGCCCTGCTCGTACATATAGTCGATCCAGCGCTTCATGGTGATATATTGTCTTTGCAGAAGGTCACGGTCACCATAAAGCAGATATACCTGCCACGGAATGATGATGCAAGCGTCCGACCAGCCGCAAGCACAGCTCACCCAATCAAGGCGCGGAATGATCTGCGGAATCGCGCCGTTTGGACGCTGTTCCAAGCTCATATCCGAGAGCCATTTACGGAAAAATTTTTGCGTATTGTAATTATAAGAGGCGCATCTTGCGAAAACTTGCGCGTCACCGGTCCAGCCGAGGCGTTCGTCACGCTGGGGGCAATCCGTCGGCACGTCGAGGAAGTTGCTTTTTTGTCCCCAGATGATGTTGTGGTAAAGCTGATTGACTTTCTCGTCGGAACATTCGAAGTATCCCGTGCGCTCCATATCGGAGTGAACGACGATGGCGGTGAATGCGTCGGGGTTCACATCGCCGGAAAAAGCTGTCAGGCGGACATATCGGAAGCCATAAAAGGTGAATTCGGGCTTCCACGTGTGCTCTTCGCCGTCACCGATATAGACGATCTGCGCTTTGGCGGAGCGATAGTTTTCATTATAAAAATTGCCTTCGTGATCCAGAATTTCCGCGTGGTCGATGACGATCTTTTCGCCTTTCGGGATTTTCAGCGTGAAGGAAAGATAGCCCGTCATATTCTGGCCGAAATCGAGGACGACCTCACCCTTCGGCGTGTGAACGACTTCGATCGGCTTGAAGGTTTCCTGTTCCGCAATGATCTCGCCCTCTTGCGGTACGAGAATGTTTTTCGGGTGATTGATCACTTTGACGGGGGAGGTGCCGCCAACGAAGGTTTCGTCATAAACGTCACCTTGATAAAGGTTGCAGGCACGCCATTTTGTTTCTCTTACGGACCATGAATCATCGGTGAGGATCAGTTCTTCCGAGCTGTCTTCATAATGGATCAAAAGCGCGGCGATCACGGCATATTCGTTGCCTGCGATCTCGGCACCTGCCCAGGGTTCAATGATCTTTGTCGATTCAAACCCGTACGGCATACGCCAACCGGGTGCTGCGGTCAGAGAAATGGTGTTTTCCGTTTGCAAAAGTGCGGTCACGTCATATTCCTGATACTGCACGCGGTGCTGATAAGCTGTCCAGCCGGGGGCGAGGATATAACTGATCTTTTCGCCGTTTACTCTTGCCGCGTAAACGCCAAGCGCGCTTGCCCAGAGGGTGGCACGTTTGATAGCCTTTTCTGTGCGGAACGTGCGAATAAATTCGGCGGCGGATTCTTTTTCTTCAAAACTCGGCATGAGCCAATTTGCCAAAAAAATGCGATCCATAACGAAAAATCCTTTCTTTTTGAAAAAATGTTTCTTTGCGTTTATGATATCATGAAAAAGAAAGTTCGTCAATGGCGATGGATTTATTTCCGTGATTTTTTATATTTTTATAAATGAAAAATAAAAAACCGGTTAGCTTACATCTAACAAATTTCTTGACAAAGATAAAAAAGTGTGCTATACTGCAAACAGAGTTTACGAAAACTCTACTTTTTTTGAATGTCGGTTAGCAAAGGCTAACTCGTGATAGGAGGTCATCTATGTCATCGGCGGAACTTCGGTATCTGATCGCGATCAATGAGCTTTATAACGGCGATGTGGGGGTGAAACTGACAGAGATCGCCGCGCAGATGGGCGTTTCCAAGGTCAGCGTTTACCGTGCGGTGGAGCGTCTTGAAAAAAACGGCTATATTCAAAGAGATGAGAAAAATAAGGTCGTTATGACGGAAAAAGGCGTCACTGTGCTTCGTGAATATATGGTGATCGTGAATTTTATCCGTGCGCATCTGGAAGAGCATTGCGATACACCGCGGGATATTGCTTACAACGATGCGCTCGGTGCCGCCTGTGCTTTCAGCGATATCAGCAGAGGAAAGATCGCGGAATTGTGCGGAGAATGTGAAAAACAAAAAGAATCTTAAAGGAGAATCAAACGATGCTTGATAAAGAGCTTTTCCGCTTGATCGGCGGAAACAAAAAATATATTTATGCAGCCGTTGCGGCGATGGTTTTGGGTCTTGTCGCAAACGTTGGCGTGACGGCTTCCATTTGCTATGCGGTCTATCTTTTGACAGAAGGTGCGGCGCTTTCTGCCTATTTATTTCCGCTTGTGGGCGCTGTGGTTTGTATGTCAGTACGATATATTGCCACAAGACTTGCGGGGAGCATTAAAGATATTCTCGGCAGAAAGGTGAAAAAAGATCTGCGCGAGCGTACATATCATAAAATCGTAAAGCTTGGTGTTCGTTCCACGGACGGCATGAGCATGGCGGGACTTACACAAGTTTCGATGGAAGGTGTGGAACAGCTTGACCTTTACTATTCTTCCTATATTCCGCAATTTTTCTTTTCTATGATGGCGCCCTTTATTTTGTTTTTTATTTGTCTTCCGATAGACTGGCGTGTAGCGGCGGTGCTTCTCGCTTGTGTGCCGCTGATCCCGATCTCGATCGTTGCCGTTTCCAAATACGCAAAGCGTATCTTTGCGAAATATTGGGGAAAATACACCTCTATGGGCGATAGCTTTTTGGACAGCGTGCAGGGACTCAAGGAACTGAAGATCTTCAAGGCAGATGCCCGTCAGCACGAAAAAATGAATGAAAATGCAGAAGATTTCCGCAAGATCACCATGAAGGTTCTGGTGATGCAGCTTGCCAGCACGACGATCATGGACTTCGTGGCTTACGGCGGCGCAGGACTTGGCATTGCCATCGCGGTGCTTTCCACCATCAATCGCGGACTTTCTCCGATCGCGGCACTCTTTCTCATTTTGGTGGCGGTGGAATTTTTCCTTCCTCTGCGTGCTTTCGGCAGCGCCTTTCACGTTGCGATGAACGGTGCCAGCGCTGGCAGAAAGATCATCTCTTTGCTTGACACGCCCGATCCCGTTTGGGGTGAGGAAACCGTGAGCGGTGGCGAGATCGAACTCCATGACGTGACGTTTTCTTACGATGGCAAGCGTGACGTTTTGCAAAACGTTGATATGAAATTTGCTGAAAAAGGCATGACCGCGATCGTCGGCGAAAGTGGTTGCGGCAAATCTACCGTTGTCAACATGATTGTTGGTGCTTACCGCCCGAAGAGCGGGTATGTCACTGTCGGCGGCAAAAAAGCGGAAGGTGTCACCAGAGAATCTTATTATCAAAATCTCGCGGTTGTCAGCTACAATACTTATATTTTTAATCAAAGCGTTCGCGAAAACTTCTACCTTGCGAATAAAAACGTGAGCGATGAGGTGATCTGGGAAGCTTTGGAGAAAGTGAATCTTGCATCGTTTATGCGTGAAAATGGCGGACTTGACAAGATCATCAGCGAGGACGCAAGCAACATTTCAGGCGGTCAGAAACAGCGTCTTGCGCTTGCGGTAAGCCTCGTTGCGAATAAAAATATCTATGTTTTCGATGAAGCGACGAGCAATATCGACATCGAAAGCGAAGCGATCATTATGAAAAATATCAAAGCGCTTTCTGCAGAAAAAACGGTCATTGTCATTTCCCATCGTTTGGCGAACATTGTGCCGGCTGATCATATCTATTTTATGGAGAACGGAGCAGTGAAGGAGAGCGGTGACCACAGCTCGCTCATGGAGAAAAAGGGCGGCTACGCAAAACTTTATCTGGCACAGAAAGCTTTGGAAGAAGGCTATGCAAAGGAGGTATTCGCATGAAAAGTAGCAAAAAAATCCGCCGCAGCGGCGCTGTGATCATGGCGAATTTGATCCTTTTGCTCGGTAGTTTGGCGTATATCATGGTTCTTGCGGTTATCAATGGCTCGCTCGGTTTTCTTTCCGCGATGGGTGTTACCTTGTTCGGTGCGATCGGCATCGCAAAGGCACTCGGCGAAACGATCTCCCTCTCTTACGGTGCGATCGTGGCGTTTGCCATCGGTTGCGGTGCGCTTCGTGGCGTTTTGCGCTATTTTGAACAGTACAGCAATCACTATATCGCGTTCCGTCTTTTGGCGGTTCTTCGCGATAAGATCTTCGGTGCTTTGCGCACGCTTTGCCCCGCAAAGCTCGAAAGCAAACAAAAGGGCAGTATCATTGCCATGATCACTTCCGATATTGAAACGCTGGAGGTTTTCTATGCGCATACCATCTCTCCCATTTGTATTGCCGTTGTCGTTTCGACGCTTGTGACGGTGTTTGTCGGCGTGGTGGCGAGCCCTTATCTTGCACTGGTGGCGTTGCTTGCATATCTTTTGCTCGCGATCGCCGTTCCGATGATCTCCTCCGCAAGACTGAAGGAATCGGGCGTGAATTATCGCCGAGAATTTGCTTCTTTCAATGCGTATTTCCTTGACAGCATCAAGGGTGTCAAAGACATCGTTTTGAACGGCGCGGGCGGTGAGCGTGAAAAAGAAGTCAACACACGCTCGGAAGTTTTGCTTCGCGAAACGAAAAAAATGAAACATAACATCACGCGCAGTGCCGCTTTCACGGAGCTTTTCGTGTCGATCGCGATCCTCGTTACACTGATCGTGGGAATCTTGCTCGTGTATGCAGGGGAGCTTTCTCTTGGCAGAATGATCATCGGTGTCGTTACCGTATTTTCCAGCTTCGGTCCCGTCGTTGCGATCTCGGCATTGCCGGGAAACCTGACACAGACCTTTGCCAGCGGTGATCGTGTGCTTGATCTTCTTGCAGAGAAGCCTGTGGTGACTCCCGTGGAAAACGGAGAAAAGATCGCTTACCGTGACCTTTCCGTTTCTGACCTTTCCTTCTCTTACGATGGGGAAAACGAGATCCTTCGTGATATCTGTATGTACGCCAAAAAGGGTGAGATCGTCGGCATCGTGGGCGAGAGCGGTTGCGGTAAATCTACATTCTTGAAATTGCTTTTGCGCTTCTGGCAAAAATCGGGCGGCACGATCTCTTATAACGGCATTGATATCGACAAGATCGACAGCGACAATCTGCTTGACAATGTGACAATGGTGAGCCAGGTGACGTATCTTTTTGATGAAACGATCGAGGATAATCTCCGTATCGCTAAAAAAGACGCCACCAAAGAGGAACTGGAGGCGGCCTGCAAGCTTGCTTCCGTGCATGATTTTATCATGAGCTTGCCCGAAGGATATGCGACGCGCGTTGGTGCGCTTGGGGATAATCTTTCTGCGGGTGAAAAACAGCGCATCGGTCTTGCGCGCGCGTTTCTTTCCGGCAGTGAGCTGATCCTGCTTGACGAACCGACGAGCAACGTGGACAGCATCAACGAGGGTATTATCCTGAAAGCGCTCCGTGAACAAAAGAAGAAAAAGAGCATTCTTCTCGTTTCTCACAGGGAATCGACGATGGCGATCGCGGACCGTATTTACCGTGTGGAAGGCGGAAAAATGCAGGAGGCGTGAGCGGTTTTCTTTCGTTTTTCCAAAATGCAAAACGTCAACGCTTTTAATAAAATAAAATGTTAAAATTTAGCCATGGCTAACCAAAAAGTTAGCCATGGCTACTTCTTGACTCTGGCATAAAAGCATGGTAAAATACCAAAGACTAGGGAGCGTCGGCTCTCTAAAAAATTTATAAAGAGTTAGCGAACTCTAACTCTTTGGATTATTTGGTCAGCAAGAGTTGACCCGAGGAGGCTATTATGAAAAAAATTTTGACGTTGATGCTTGCCATTGCGATGGTTTTTCTGTGTCTTTTGGCAACTTCCTGTGGGGAAGAAAAAGTGACGGTTTCCCGTTCCTTTGTTGCGGGATATGAGAAAACGGTTGCGATGGGTGCATCTGAAGTTCAGATGAGCGGCAGAGCTCTGATGAACCTCAACAGCGACGGCACGCTTGACCTTTACGTCGGTTTTCTCGGCATGGGTTCTCACGAAACCGCTCATTACACAGGCACCTATACGCTTGGCGAAAATGAAGAATTCGATGAGACCATCAGCTTCACCTATACTTACGGTGAAGGCGAAGGTGAAAGTGCTACCGTCAGCGATGCTGTGATCCTTGACAGCATTTTCAAAACACCGTTTTACATGATCACTTCCATGACTTCCACCGATGTTAGCTTTTATGAAACTGCGCCCATTGGCACCGACGGTGACGTTTACGTCGGCTATCTGACCAAGAGCGGCGGCATGGGTTCGATGGTTTACGCTTATGCGTTGAACATGAAGGAAGACAACACGTTTGAAGTCGGCATTATGCAGATGGCAAGCGTTATGCACGTTTGGGATAAGAGCGTGGGTACTTATACTGTTGACGGCAGTAACGTTACTTTCTCTTATGACGTTATGGACGGTGAAGGTGCGGTAGCAACCGCAGATTACACTTCTGAGGGTAAAGACTTGACAGAAACCGGTCTTACCTGCGGTTTCAACGTTGCGCAGACAACAGTTCGTGCATCTGATGCAGCGTTTATCAGAGTGAAATAATTAAAATTAACATGACATAAGGAGATTTTATCATGGAAAGAGCAAGACTCGAAACAGGCGAACTCAACAGATTTTTCAACTGGGCGTACAGAACTCGCGGTAACACCGTAAAAGCGCTCGCAGAGGGCAAAATGATGTCCCCCGAAAAGATTTTCCTTTCTTTCACCTCTCACGACCCCGTTTTCATCAGCAATGGTCCTGCAGGTCTTAACGGCTCCGTAAAGGGTATCGGTTTTATTCCAAAGGAAGAATATCTTGAAGAAGCGCTCGCAGCTTATGTAGAACATATCAAGAGCTACGATCCCGAAGACAAGACCTACAGCGACAGAGGTCTTAAGCTTCTCATGAAATGGCTTTATTCCGAAGAAGCAGAAAAGACTGTGGATTTTGAACACATCTACAGCGTGGAAATGGCATTCAAGCACAGCTGGGCAAACTATCAGGTAAATCCCGAAGCGACACTCCTTTTCTATCAGCCTCCGATGCTTTCTTATGAAGTTCGCGGCAAGATGGAGATCGTCGGCGCGCACAACGAGCTTGGCAGCGTATCTCCCTACGAACTTCCTCTCATTCAGCAGTTCATCAACGCACAGCATGACGTTTACCACGTTCCCAACATCGAACGCTGGGTAACACGTCCCGCATACAAATTCACCGTTGAAGAGATCTTTGACAACTCTGCAAACAAAGTTGGCTTCGGCACACAGATCCCGTATTAAGCTATGAAAAAGATACTTTCTGTTTTACTTTTGATCTCACTTGTGGCGGCAATGTTTTCCGCCTGCGCGGTGCGTGAAGATAAATATGTAAATTCGCTTCGTATCGGCACCACGGCGCTCCCAAAAAACTTGAATCCTTATTCTTCCACAGCGTCCTCTTCCACATTTTTCGTCGGTCTTTTTTATGATACACTTCTCGGCAGTGCAGCAACACCTGTCGGTTATGAAGAAGGCAGTACATATACATTTCCCGATGGTACGGTTTATACGCCCGTAGACACCGAAAAGAATCCGCTGGCTTTCACAGATGGTCTTTTGGAATACGAAGGCGCACTTCCCAAGGAAGAGGATGGCGTATACGGCTATGAATATTTCGATCCCACCGAAGAGCAGTGGAAGGAACAGTGTGAAAAAGAATCCATCGTTTTCGGCGTTGACGAAAACGGTAACCCCATTGAAGAAACCGAAGCAGAATTTTTGGAACGCGCTTTGATCGCTGTTCCGAATAAAAACTGGATGCGTTTCCGTTTTAAGGTAGTGGACGGTCATTCTTGGAATGATGGCACACCTTTTACCGCAGAAGATATCAAATTTACATTTGACTATATCATCAAGCACGCGGGCGCGCTTGGTTCTCAGGCATATTTCCTGACGGATTACTATCAGAGTGAAGTTGTTGACGGCGACTTTGTTTTTATTCTCGCAAGCAACAATTACACCTCGATGAAATCCGTTTGCAATTCCATCGTTATCTTGCCCAAGCACATCTGGCAGACCATTCGCACACCTGCGAAGGAAAAGAATCTTTCTCCCGTCGGTACAGGTGCTTACTACATCGCTGAGGGCGATTACATCGCGGATAGCACGATCACTGTGACGTTCCGTGAGGATTATGACGAAAAGCTTACCAAAGAAATGTTTGCTTACGAGCCGATCCAAAACATTTCTGTGATCCTTATGAGCAACGAGGACGTTTTGATCAATGCGCTTCGTGAAGGCAGTATCGACCTCATGATGGACAGCGTGAAGCCCTCCAAGGCTTATGCTGTGGCAAATAACAGCGCTTACGAATCTGTAAAGATTTCCGCGGTTAACAACGACTTCGTGACGACACTTCTTTTCAACGTTGGTCCCTACGGTGCTTTCAAAGAGGGTAGCTTCGAAGGATATTCTTATGAGATCCGCAAAGCGATCTCCCTTTGCATCGACCAAGACGTGCTCATCGATGAAGTGCTTCACGGCATGGGCGTCAAGGTTGGTGACTGCCTTGTGCAGGACTATTATGACAACGCTTACGTTGACGAAAACGGCAACTACGTTTACCATGAAACCAACGTGGACGCGGCAAACGCGCTTCTCGACACAACGCCCTATAAGATGGACGCAAACGGCAGCCGTGGCATTAATCTCTCCGTTTTTGCCACACCGGACAATGAAGTGACCGTCAAAGCGCTTGCGACACAGCTTGCGAAGATCGGTATCACACTCGGTTACGATCAAGCAACCTCGACCTATGCTGACGATATCAAGCAGAACAACCACGCGGATTTTGATATGATCATCAACTCCGTCACCTTTACGGCGGATAAGCTTCTCATGTATAGTGCAAGATACAGCGTTTATCCCGGCGGTGACAGCGTTCGTCTTTTCAACTACTCCGGCATCGTGGACGAAACGCTGATCGAAATGATCAAAGAGATGGAAGTAACGGCGGATACCAAAGAACAATATGCAAAATGCCGCGAGGTACAGACGTATATTGCGGATCTTGCCATTGAGATTCCTCTCTTTGCGGAAAATACCATTACGTTCTATACCGCCAGCCGTTATGACGGTTGGGTAGAGGTGGAGGGCTCTTCCGTTTGGAATAGCTATTCCATTCGTTATCTCAAAAAGATTCAGTAACGTTATTCATCGGGGGAATGAATGATGAAAGGTTATTATCTGAAAAAGATATTCAGCTCGCTTTTCGTGCTGTTTATCATTATATCGCTGAATTTCTTTCTTCCGAGAATGATCTTCAGCGATCCCGCGCAGCCGTACTATGCGGGTGTTCCCGAGGACGCTTTGGCGCTTCGCGAACAGATCCGTGAGGAGCACGGCTTCAATGATTCACTCTTTATTCAGTATTGCCGTTATCTCGGGCGTGTTTTCACGCTCGATTTCGGCGAATCACATTATTATAAGGAATCCGTCTGGTCGGTCATGTTCAGCAGAATCCCATGGTCAATGGTGCTGACGGTATCGTCCATGCTGCTTTCCGTCACCTTTGGTATTATTTTCGGTGCGATCGCAGGTAAAAAGCGCGATCATGCGGCGGATAAAGTGCTTCTCGGACTTTCCGGTGTCACGACGGCGATCCCGTCTTTCTGGCTTGCGCTCGTATCCGTGATGCTTTTCGCGTTTACATATCGCATCTTTCCGTATCGCGGCGCGATGACGGCAGGTTATACATTGACGATGAGTGGTATGCTTTTCCTCATCGTATTTGCAGTGGGCATCGTGATCTCCATTGTGCTTCGTCTTCTAACGAAAAAATCCCTTTGTATTTTCATCGGGATTCCGGCTTCTCTGACGGCGGCGCTTTTTGCATCGATCCCGCTTGCGGATATTTTGGACGTTGCGTACCATGCGGCACTTCCCGTAATGATATCCGTTTTTTCGGGCGTGATCTCTTACGCGCTTCTCGTGCGAAACAGCATGATCGCGGTCACAAACGAGGATTATATCCTGACGGCGCGCGCCAAAGGCTTGCCGCCGCGTGTTGTGCTTTATAAGCACACCTTCCGCAATGCGCTCTTGCCTCTCATTACCAATATCGGTATGTCCATGTCGGGATTGATGGGCGGTAGCGTGCTGATGGAAAAAATCTTCTCTTGGCCCGGTATGGGTCAGCTTCTCCTTGATGCCTGCAACAACGGCGACTACCTGCTTTCGCAGGCGATCCTGCTTCTTTTTGCTGTGATCACCGTTGTTTGCAATTTTATCACAGACTTGGTATACCACAAATTCGATCCCAGAGTAAAAGAGGTTTAAACGATGAAAAATTTGAAAATAAACATTTTTTCTGCGGTTCGAAGTGTGGGAAATTTTCTCATCAAGGTGATCAAAAATCCGAAGGGCAGACTTGGACTTATCCTTGTCGGCATCGTTGTGCTTGCGGCGATTTTCGCGCCGTATCTCACACCGTACGAGCTTGATGATTACAACGTAGCCAACGGTCTTGCCAAGCCCTCGCGCGAGCATTTGCTTGGCACGGATAAAAACGGCATCGACATTTTGACGCAGATCCTTTACGGTGCGCGCATTTCTCTTATCATCGGTATTACAACGGGGCTTTGCGTGACACTCCTCGGTGCGACGCTCGGTATTGTTTCCGCTTATTTCGGAAAAGTCAGCGCCGCTGTGATCCTGAATATTATCAATGTCTTACTCGTTATTCCGACGACACCGCTGATGATGATCATGAGCAATCTTTCTTCCAGTTATCTGATGATGATTGCGATCTTCACGCTCATTGGTTGGTGCGGTACGGCGAGAATGGTGCGTGCGCAGGTGCTTTCGATCATGAATATGAACTATATTCGTGCGGCAGAGCTTGCGGGCGGCTCCAAAACTTATATCATGTTCCGTCATATCATGCCCTCGGTATCGCATCTTCTGATCATGAACTGTGCGCTTTCCTGCGCCGGCTTTATGATCGCGGAAGCGGGACTCAGCTTCATCGGTCTTGGTGACCCTTCCGTCATGAGCTGGGGTAAGATCCTCGTTGCCGCACAGGAAAGTGCCTTTACTTCGGGACTTTGGGCATGGGTGCTTGCGCCCGGTTTTGCGATCTTTATCACCGTTTTCGGTTTTATGCAGATCGGCTATGCACTGGAAGAAATTTTGAACCCGAAGATGAAACGTAAAAAAGACCGCCGCATGAAGGGCATCGCGCCTGAGGCGGCAGCGGAAGATATCTTCCGTGAAATGAAAGATATCAGCGAAGAAGAAGCGCTTCTTCTGAAAGCGGGAAAGGGAGGACAGAATGAATAACGTTCTTGATATTAAAAATCTGAAGATCCTTTTCCGCACAGGAGATGGTTTTGTTCGTGCTGTGGAAGGTGTGGATATCCACATCGGCGAGGGTGAGCGTGTTGCCATCGTTGGTGAAAGTGGCTGCGGAAAGAGCGTGACGAGTCTTGCTTGTATGCGTCTTTTGCAGACACCGCCTGCATATATTGCGGCGGATAAGTTGGAATTTACCGCAAGAGATGGCGTCACCCACAATATCCTTGAAAAAAGTGAAAATGAGATGCTCGCGCTTCGTGCGGAGGAAGTGGCGATGATCTTTCAAGATCCGTCCACGTTTCTAAATCCCGTTATGACCATTGGCGAACAGCTTGACGAGGTCTTCATCTATCACATGCATATGAAGCCGAAGGAAGCGCGCCTCCACAGCATCGAAATGATGAAAAAGGTCGGTATTCCCGATCCTGAAATGCGCGCATCGCAGTATCCGCATGAGCTTTCGGGCGGTCTGAAGCAGAGAATCCTGATCGCTATGGCAACGTCTTTGTCGCCGCGCCTTTTGATCGCGGACGAACCGACAACGGCGCTTGACGTGACGATCCAAGCGCAGATCCTGCGCCTGATTTCCGAGCGCTGTGAAAACGAAAAGATGTCCCTTCTGATGATCACGCATGACCTCGGTGTCGTCCGTGAGATGGCAGACCGTGTATACGTGATGTATTGCGGCAAGATCGTGGAAGAGGGAACCGTCGATGAGATCCTCGAAAATCCCCAACACCCCTATACGAAAGCGCTGATCGACACCGTGCCCGATATGGACGCCAAGGTGGAGCGCTTCATTCAGATTCCGCACAACGTACCGCACCCGATGAATAAACCGAAGGGTTGTTATTTTTCCAATCGCTGTGCTTATTGCACAGAGCTTTGTCAAAAACAGCAACCGCCGCTTTTTGATCGCGGCGACGGCAGAAAAGTTCGTTGCTATTATCAAACGGAGGAATTATGGGAGAAATAATCTTAAAAACGAATGATCTCACCGTGGATTTTAAGGTGAAAAGAAATCTTTTCGGACGTGCTGACAGACTTTCTGCCGTGCAGAATGCAAATATCGAAATTCGAAAAGGGGAGATCTACGGTCTTGTTGGAGAGAGCGGTTGCGGAAAAACAACGTTTGCCAACGCGATCCTCGGCTTTGTCCCGATCACGTCAGGCTCGTTCGAATGCTTCGGACACAAGATCGACGCGAAAACGAAAGCTTCCGAATGGAAAGAAGTGCGTCGTTATATGCAGACGGTTTTCCAGGATCCTTATTCCTCGCTCAATTCCCGTTTCACAGTCTGGCAGATCATTTCCGAACCGCTTTATATTGCCGGGGAACGTGACGAGCGTGTTCTTCGTGAACGCGCGGCGGCGCTCGTGGAAAAGGTCGGACTTTCTTGCAGCGACCTTGACCGCTATATTTTTGAATTTTCAGGCGGTCAGCGTCAAAGAATCGCGATCGCAAGAGCGCTGATCACCGATGCGAAGCTGATCATTTGTGATGAGCCGACCTCGGCACTCGACGTTTCGGTTCATTCTCAAATTTGTAACTTGCTTCTTGACTTGCGTGAGGAATTTGAACTCACTTATCTTTTCATTTCGCATAACCTTTCGCTTATTAAGCACATCACCGATAAAATGTCGGTCATGTATCTTGGTGAGGTGATGGAAAGCGGCGCGACCGATAAGATTTTTGAAAATCCCGGCTGTCCTTATACGGAGGCTCTGATGTCCGCGATTTTGGAGGTCAATCCCAAAGAAAAGCGTGAGCGCATCATTCTTTCGGGAGAGGCGAGAAGTCCGATCAATCCGCCCGATCTTTGTCGCTTTGCAGGTAGATGCCCCAAGGCTTGCGATCGTTGCAAAAACGAGCCGCTTCCTGCGCCGAAAACGATCGGCAGTGACCATATCGCCAGATGCCATTTGCTTTAAGAAGGGAGATAAATCACTATGGACAATAGCACACTTGATCTTTCCTGCCCGTGTATGCCGCAATGTCCCAATTACGGGAAATGCCGCCAGTGTATTGCCGCACACGCGCAATATTATACGGTGCCGCATTGCATCAAAAAGATGCAGGAAGACATGAAGAAAAACCATCTTCACCCGACAAATCCACATATTAAAAAGACACTTACGGAAAGAATTGCCGAATTTTACGAGAAAAATCCCGGTGCGCATTTGCGAACGGTTGCCGAAACCTTGAAGATCACAGAATGGCAGCTTCTCGATGCGATGCCATCGGCGCTTGCTGTTCCCGTTTCTGATTTTTCCAAGATCTACGAGGAACTGCAAAAGCTTCCCGATGTGATGCTGCATTTGGATACCGGCAGCGTGGTCTTGCAGCTCACAACGGCTTTGCCTATGGCGCTCGATCGAAACGGCATCAAGATCCTCAAAAAAGAAAACGGCGATGCGTCGCTGACTTCACTTTTGATGAGTGATTCTTTCTATTCGATCTTCCTCGTAAGGGAATCGCTTTACGGCGGAAAAGAAAGTCTTAGCCTTGCTATCGTTGGCGAAGACGAAAAGATTGCGCTTTCCATTTATCTGCGCCGCTCGGGTGATAACACTATTGAGCCGCAAGCCAAAGCACTTTTTGAATCGCTTTGGGAAAAATATTCAAAATAACATTATAGGAGTTTTTATGAAACGTATTTTAGCCACCATGATGATCCTTGCGATGATGTTTGCCGTTGTTTCCTGCGGCGAAACATCTGTTGAGGAATCGACCGAAACCACTACCGCGGAAGAAACCACTGTTCCCGTGACACCTGCTGTGAATGAAGGCGAATTCAAAGCAGGCGTTTATACCGCTTCCGCTTTCTATTCCGAAATGAATATGACATGGAATTTTGTTCTGACCTTGAAAGAGGACGGCACCTTCGTTCTTACCAACGGTACCGATGAAAAGGGCGCGGGTACTTATGCACTTACTGATGATTGTTATACGCTTACTTATTCCGACGATAGAGTTGGTACATTCGTTGTTCAGAAAGACGGCACGCTCAAGATGACTTCGGATTTCCCTTATGGCATTGCGAACATTCAGCTTGCGCTTGTTGGTGATATTATTTTTACTTATGATAGTGCGATTGCAGAAGAAACCACTACAGCCGGCGGTAATACCGAAGTGGAAGAAACCGAGAACTATACCATTGAGGCCGGTACATATAAGGCAACTTATGAAAAGGTAAGCGCAATGGCAGGTACCGTTCTTTATCAGTACAGCGCAATAATCGGTGCAGACGGCACTTTCTCTTATGCCGTAAGCTTTGATATGGGTGACACAAAATATGACGGTTCTTCCGCAACCGGCACATATACCGTAGACGGAAACACCTTTATTTTCACAGATGTTGAAGGCAACGTGATCGAAGGTAAGCTCACAGCAAACGATACGCTCGTGATCGCCCTTAAAGCTTCTGCTATGGCGACAGATCCCTATGAAGTAACTTTTGCTCCCGAAACCTACACAATTGCGGCAGGTACTTACAAGGCATCTTACGAAAAGGTAAGCGCAATGGCAGGTACGGTCATTTATCAATACACCGCGACCGTTGGTGAAGACGGCACCTTCTCTTATGCCGTAAGCTTCAATATGGGTGACACCGCATATGAAGGCTCTTCCGCAAGCGGTACATACACCTTGGACGGTAATACCTTTATTTTCACAGATGCTGAAGGCAACGTGATCGAAGGTAAGCTCACAGCCAATGATACGCTCGTGATCGCCCTCAAGGCTTCTGCGATGGCAAAAGAACCTTACGAAGTAACCTTTGCTCTTGAAGCATAATAAGAAAACCGACTGTCTAAACGACAGTCGGTTTTTTGTTGATTTTGAAAATGGGATATGATATACTGAAGAAAAAAGGCGGTGTTTTTGATGGTCGTTCACCCGATTCCACCTGTTTTTGACGAACGTTCGAAAATTTTAATTTTGGGCAGCTTTCCGTCGGTACGTTCTCGTGAAGAACGGTTTTTCTACGGACACCCGCAGAATCGTTTTTGGAAGGTTCTTGCCGCTCTTTTTTCGTGCGCTGAACCGCGGACGATAGAAGAAAAGAAATTTTTTCTACTCTCGCACGGAATCGCGCTGTGGGACGTGATCGCTTCTTGTGATATCGTGGGAAGTGCGGACAGCTCCATCAAAAATGCTGTTCCAAACGATGTGGAATCTCTTTTGCGGCATGCCAATATTGAAAAAATATTTGTCAACGGAAAAGCTTCGGAGAAATATTATAATAAATATTTGAAAGAAAAGCTTGGAAGAAGTGCCATATGTTTGCCGTCTACGTCGCCTGCCAATGCGGCATGGACGATGGAAAAATTGATAGGTGCATGGTCTGCAATATGCCAATAAAAAGCGCACAGTACTCTCTGAGATGATCATACTTCATAACGATTTAATGTTGTGTCAGTGCAAAAAACTCTCCACAACCGAAGCCGGCTTTATTATGAATGAGTCTTTCAATCAATCGGAAAGATACTGCCGCCTCGATCGCTTTGATCTTGTGGAGCAGATAATGTGTACCATGATTTGTTTCCGGCTCTACGATATGCAGAGATATCAGCTTTTCCAAAGCTTCCATCGTATCCTCCGGGGGAAGCTCAAGGGAGCGTGAAAGTTCATGTAGATTAATATTCATCGCAAAATATTCGGGGGCTTTGCAGTCAAACGGAGAGGCACTTTGAAAATATTCATTGCAGATATGAGAAAGCACGCGTCTTACCTTGGGATCCGATAGTTTTTTGATGCCGGACGCCACTTCCGGTTTTTCAAACATGGCGCCGATATCAGTCGGTGCCATGTTAGAGTCGATCATAGTTAGCGTATTGGAAACAAGTATAGCTCCGGCGGTGTCGGATAAACAACATATCGTGTAACTCTGCTGAATACGGTCGTACTTTTTCGTGGAAGGATTTTGCTTGACTTTTATAAAATCCCATGAATTACAATTTACTAAATTGGTTTGATGACACAAGGCATCAATGATCATAGCTTGTGCATTTTTCGGGAATTTGTGAACAGCGTCCATGTTGAAAACATGAGATTCCGTCTGTGATGTTTGAACTGTTCTTTCTGCAAACAAATCATCTAAGGTGACTTCAAGCGCATTTGCGATTCGAGGAAGCATCATTACATCGGGCATCGAGGTTTCTGACTCCCATTTTGATACAGCCTGATTGGTCACACCAAGCTTCTGTCCCAATTCCTCTTGTGTAAATCCTTTGCTTTTTCTGAATTTAGCAATGTTTTTTCCCATTGACATAATAAGCTCCCCCTTTTCTTTGATGATTATATTATAACATGTTTTTGATAAATGGTAAAGCGATTCGTTGGAGAGTTTATTTTTCTGATTCATAATAAAAATCGCTGTTTGGTTGGAAACAAATAAGAATAAAAAAACACCACCAAAGGTTTTCTTTGGTGGTGTTCGTGATTTCTCTGCTAAGAGGACAGAGAAGATGTGGAGTTTTTTTGTTTCTTCTTAGAAATTAAGAGAAGAAAATAATGATGAGCTGAGATGCGATTACAACCGCAATGAGAGAGAAGGGATATGTTGCTGCGTATGCGGAAGCAACGTCTTCTGTCTTGGATACGCCGATGAGGGTGCCGAGTGCGGGGGTGGAGGTCATACCGCCGGTAATGGAACCGAGGTTGTTGAGAAGCGGAAGCTTCAAAACGTATTTTGCAAAGAAGAAGCCGATGATCATAGGAATGATGGTGATGATCACGCCGTAGAGGAAGTATACTGCTTCGAACTGTGCGATAAATTCTGCACCGCCGGAGATACCTGCACCGATGAGGAAGAGCATAAGACCGAGTTCACGGAATACTTTCAAGGTGCTTGCTTCGGGCATGATGGAGATCTTGCCAATGCGAGAGAAGTGACCAAAGATGAGCGCTACGAGGAGACAGCCACCCGTGGTGGTGAGAGAGAAGTTACCGAATTTGATGGAACCTACGATGATACCGATAACTGCCGCAAGAGCGAAGGGCATGAAACCGAATTCGTCCATGTGAATGAGCTTGCCGGTGTATTTCTTTTCATCAGCAGCAGCGACGGCAGTGATCTTTGCGCGTTCTTCTGCCATATCTGCTTTTACCATTTTAGGAACGAGCTGAACGAAGAGAACGACACCGATAACACCGAAGAGATATGCGATACCGTGACCAACGGAAACGAGGGCAACGTTATCGGGATTGATATTCGTAACGGTGTCCTTTGCTGCGGAGAACGCAGGAGTAGAGGTAAGAGCACCGGAAAGGATACCAACGAGCATTGCGGTGAATTCAGCGTTGTCAAGATCGGTGAAGAGTCTGCCGACGAAGATGCAACCAACGGTGGAAAGTGCGCCGGAGAGAATGATGATCAAACCGAGCAAAATGTAGGATTTGAAATTCTTCTTGAGGTTGCCGAAGAATTTAGGACCTGCAATAAAGCCAACGGAGGTTACGAAAAGGATCAAACCGAGGGTTTCGATGATGCCGAGTGCTTTATCGGTGAAAACTGCAGAATCCGTGCCGCTAAAGTTCAAAGCATCGCAAAGGGGCTGATAGCAGAAAACACCGAAAACAAGAGCGATAATAAAAACGCCACCGGTACCAAGGTTAACACCTTTGATGGTAATTCTGCCGAGGATATAACCAACTGCTGCAACTGCGAGAACACAAAGCATCAAGAAGGCAATACCTGTGAATGCATTAATCGTAATAGTCATAATGTTTCTCCTTTTTTATAATATTTAATTTTACCAATTCATAATTTTATCGCATTTTGCAAAAAAAGTCAACTCTAAAACGAGAAGAAACTTATAAATTGTTGTTATGATAAAAATAACGAAAATCAATAGATGATAATAAAAATTAGAGGAAAAGTTTTTTCGAAAAAAATATACTTTTTTTCATTTTGATGTTGACAAATGAAAGAAACTATGATATAATAATCACCGTCGCAAGGGCAAAGCCAATGTGGCGAGAAAAGAATGCTGGTGTGGCTCAATGGCAGAGCAGCTGATTTGTAATCAGCA
>CAYXQF010000031.1:0-21359 GCA_964466625.1 uncultured Lachnospiraceae bacterium
TCCAGGAAAGACTTGCAAAACTCGCAGGTGGTGTTGCTGTTATCAAAGTTGGTGCGGCTACCGAAATCGAAATGAAAGAAAAGAAGCTCCGCATCGAAGACGCTCTCAACGCAACCAAAGCTGCTGTTGAAGAAGGCATCGTTTGCGGCGGCGGTGTTGCATTCCTCAGCACCATCAAGGACGTAAAAGCGCTTCTTCCCTCTGTTGACGGCGACGAAAAGACAGGTGTGAAGATCGTTCTCAAAGCTCTCGAAGAACCCGTTCGTCAGATCGCGGCAAACGCAGGCTTTGAAGGCGCTGTCGTTATCGACAAGATCGTTTCCAGAAACCGCTTCGGCTATGGCTTCGACGCATACAATGAAAAATTTGTTGACATGTTCGAAGTTGGTATCATCGACCCGACCAAGGTTTCCCGTTGCGCTCTCCAGAACGCAGCTTCCGTTGCTTCCACCGTTCTTACCACAGAAGCTCTCGTTGTTGACATCAAAGAACCCGAACCCGCTGCTCCCGCAGGCGGCGCCGGCATGGGCGGCATGTATTAATTGAGGCTGCCGCCTCAAACTCTGCTTGGAGCGCTGCTCCAAACCACGCCAAAGGGACTCGTCCCTTTGGAATCCCGATAAGAGGAATATAATAAAATATGTGAGGGGAGTATCTGATCGCGTTTTGCGATCGGATATCTCCCCTTTTGCTTTTTCGGATTGATATCTCATGTTCGCACAAACCGGCATTTCGCCGACCGACAAGAGATTCGTCCCGGAGGCACCAGCCGTGAGGGCGAATGAACTTGTTCATTCGAGCAGACTCTTGCAGGCGATCGAACTGCACCAAGCAGAACAAGGAAAAAGCGATAAAACGGCACGTTTTTTGCTTCTCTTTGCAACTTGCTCTTTCAAAAAGAGAAAGTTGAGGAAACAAGAGAAAAACTCTCATATAAAGAAAGGAATACACCATTTATGAAATTTGCATCAAAATTCATCAAATTAAAAAACAATAAAACTGCCATTTTTCGTTCACCGCTCGTATCAGATGCGGCAGAAATGGTAGAATACTTAAAAACCACGGCGGCGGAAACGGAATTTCTCATACGCTATCCCGAGGAATGCCGCTTCAATGAGGAGATGGAAAAAACTTTTTTGGAAAACACAGTAAATTCCAAGAATGACCTCATGATCGTTTGCGAGGTTGAAGGAAAAATTGCGGGGAATTGCCAGATCAGTTTTAATAACCGTATCAAAACCTCTCACCGCGCCACCGTTGGTATCGCGCTCCTCCGTGAATTTTGGGGACTCGGCATCGGCACAAAGCTTTTCGAAGAGCTGATCGCAGCGGCAAAAACGCGCGGTGTCAGCCAGATAGAGCTTGAGGTCATCGAGGGAAATGAACGCGCGATACATCTTTACGAAAAAATTGGCTTTACTGTCGTAGCGGAAAAACCAAATGCAATTCGCCTCAAAGACGGCACTTTACTCCGAGAATTTTTCATGGTAAAATACTTATAAAAACGTTCGTTTCCACCTAACAAACTGCTCCGAAAAAAGACTTACTCTACGAAAACGCCATCAAAGGAGAGAGCAAATGACACACGAGCTTGATCAGATCATCAAAGCAGAGCTGGATAGGCTATACCGATTCGCCTACCATCATCTTCGTGATGAATACAAAGCGGAAGATGCCGTTCAGGACATCGTTTTAACGGCATACCGCGCGTACTCGCGACTAAGGGACAAGGAAAGGACGACGCCATGGCTATGGGGCATTGCGCGCAACGTCGTTCTGCGCTCCTTCAAGCCTTCGCCCGAAATACCGATGGACGAGATCACGATCGTCGACATCGCAGGCGTCAGCTATGAAACACCTGAAAGCGAGATCCTTCGTAAGCAGGATATCACGAAGATCCGTCGCGCGATCTCTTTCCTTGCGAAAAATTATCGGGACGTTTGCGTGCTGTATTATCTGGAAAATAAGGATTACAACACGATCGCAAAAGAATTGAAGATCCCGCTTTCCTCTGTCAAATGGCGTTTGAATCAAACAAAAATCCAGTTAAGAGAGGAGTTTGAAAAAATGGAATATATGGAACATGGCTACCGCAAAGCGATTCCCTTGCGATTTAACTTTGGTGGCTGGGTTGGTAAATTGGATAGCGCCAAGGGCAATTATGACGGCGCGGATAAAGCGCTGAACGGTCTTTTGCCACAGAATATCTGTCTTGATGCCTATGAAAAAGCCAAAACCGTAACGGAGATCTCCTCCGACCTCGGTGTGGCGGCGGATTACATTGAAGAAGCGCTCGAAAAGCTTGTCAAAACACAATGTATCAAGCAATCAGCAAACAAATATCAGACGGCGTTCCCTATCTGGAACAAAACAGCAAATGAAGATGTTTACGGCGGCAATCTGCGTTATGCCGTTGAAGCGGCAAAGGAAATTCTCGACGATATTTACGCCTGTGCTGATGCAATAAAAAAGGTCGGCTTCTATGGCGCAGACCGCAATATCGAAAAGCTGATCTTGTTTCTCATCGGTTTTGTTTGTGATAATACGGAAGAAGATTTTTTCCCTTCGGAAAAGCTCCCTTTTTCGGGTGATGACAAAGGGTGGTTTATCCTTGGCACCACAGAAAAGCTTTTCACCGACTATATCGGCGGTGGCGGCATCAGTTCCTGTGGCTCCATGTTCGAGCTTCGTGAATATTATTTTTCCCAGCGCTTTACCAAAGACAACCGCAGCTTCCGCACCGAGGAACAAAAAGCGTTCTATTCTCTCTATCTTGGTGAAAATATCACCGATGAGTATTCCCTTTCCAAGCTCGTGGAATCAGGCAAAGTTGCAAAGACGAAAAGAGGCTACCAAATCACCGTACCCGTCCTCAGCCGTGGTCGCGGCGAATTCACAGGTCTTATGGAAGCGCTCGCACCCGTCTTTGAAAAAACGAATGCCTTACAGAAAAAAATCGTTAACCGCTCTAAAGAAACCGTCAAAAAGCACATTCCCTCCCATTTGATATCACAAGTCGACTTTTTCGGAGTGTATTGCGCGCACAGCGTATTGGAGAGTGCTCTTTTTGAGGAACTCATCTCTCGCGGTGTTACCATCACGCAAGACATGGCAACATGGTATATTGTGAAATAGAACGATTCAACAGGGCTTTGCCCTGCACCCACCCAAGGGACTCGTCCCTTGGGAATCCCGATAAAAAATTCCACCTATGCCAAAACATAGGTGGAATTTTTTCATATTGGGTTCCAAGGGGTAATGCCCCTTGGCGGGGCGTGGGGTGGAACCCCGTATCAAGCAGCTTTCTTCTTTACGATAATCTTGATCACCACGAGTGTGCCGATGGTGAGCGCTGTGGAGAATGCAAGGCAGATCCACGCATTGGGAACAAAGCCTGCAAGGATAAAGGAAACGAAGGAGATCGCTGCCACAGTGATAGCATAAGGAAGCTGGGTGGAAACGTGATCAACGTGGTTGCAGTTTGCACCTGCGGACGCCATGATGGTGGTATCGGAGATAGGAGAGCAGTGGTCGCCGCAAACCGAGCCTGCAAGGCAAGCGGAGATACCAACGAAGAGAAGCTCGTGCGTTTCGGGGAACACCGCGAGAACAACGGGAATGAGGATACCAAAAGTACCCCAAGAAGTACCGGTGGAGAATGCAAGTACACAAGCCACAAGGAAGATCACTGCAGGAAGGAATGCTGCAAGTTCAGGCGGGAATGCTTTCATTGTGGTGTCTACGTAAGTTGTCAAGTCGAGAAGACCGGTTACGTCCTTAAGACCGGTTGCAAAGGTAAGAATGAGGATCGCGGGAACCATGGCGATAAAGCCCTGAGGAATGCATTTCATCGCGTCTTCAAAGGAAACAAGACGGCGAATGATGAGATATGCGATGACAAGAACAAGCGCAATGAGCGCACCCCACGGCAAACCGACGGTCGGATCGGTATCCGCGAATGCAGTGACAAAATCTACGCCGCTAAAGAAGCCGCCAACATAGAGAAGACCTGCGATGCAAGCAACAACGAGAACGATAACAGGAATAAGAAGGTCATAAACGTGAACCTTTTTGGTCTGAACGGGCACAGTTTCTTTTGTTGTTGCCGCGTCAAGATTGCTAAGTTCACCATTCTGCGCTTTGATCTCAAACTGGCTCATCTTACCATAGTCAAAGCTCATGATGGAGAGGGCGACAACGAAAACAAGTGTCATAAGAGAATAGAAGTTGAAGGGGATCGCACGAATGAAAAGTTCGATGCCGGAGTAAGTATCGGATTCCACATAGTTGGAAACCGCCGCAGCCCAAGAGGAAACGGGCGCGATCATACAAACGGGAGCCGCGGTCGCGTCGATGATAAACGCAAGCTTCGCACGGGAAACTTTGTGTGCATCTGTTACGGGGCTCATAACGGCACCGACGGTCAGACAGTTGAAATAGTCGTCGATGAAGATGAGAACGCCGAGAACAAAGGTCGCAAGCAATGCGCCGGTTTTTGTCTTGATGTTCTTTTCTGCCCAGTGACCAAATGCCGCGGAAGCACCTGTTTTGTTAACAAGAGCAACCAAAATACCGAGGATCACAAGGAAGATGAAGATGCCGGCAGTATTTTTTACGGATTCGATCAAACCAACGTTAACGATCGTATCCATCGTGCCGGTAAAGCTGAAGCCGGAGCTCATGAGCGCACCGACGAGAATACCGACGAAGAGCGAGGAATAAACCTCTTTAGTAATGAGTGCGAGCGCGATCGCGATCACGGGAGGAAGCATTGCCCAAAGGGAATTGGCAAAGGTAAAGTCTTCTCCATTTGCAAAATTAACAATAGCAAGCACCGCGATCACAATAACCGTCACTGCAAGTGCAATGAGGCTTTTGTTTTTACGAAGAAATGCCATATTTTTCTCTTTTCCGCACATATGTGCTAATATTTTTTTGCAAAATAAAAAAACCACGGTACGGCACCGTGATTTTCCAAAAGTCAGTCGAAACCGAAGAAGAAAAGCACAGCAGCACTCCATTTTCTTTCGAAAATGACAGTATGCAGCATATTATACTGCACACCAGCGATATTCCTCGGGAACGGAACACCACTTCGGCAAGGATACCCTTTCACCGTCTTCATATTCCCGTATGCGTGGGGCAGTTACTTTTGCATCTTGCGCCTCTACCTGTTAGTCTTTCATTGCAGATTCCATTATAAAGGACTTTATGTTTTTTGTCAATATCTTTTGCATGATTTGTATCAAAACAAAAAAAGAACACCCTTAGGTGTTCTCTTTTTTCAGACATTTTCTATCTATTACGGATTAGTCGCTGATGAAAGGAAGCAACGCAACGTGACGTGCTCTCTTGATAGCTTCAGTGAGTTCTCTCTGATGTTTAGCGCAAGTACCGGTAACTCTGCGGGGCAGAATTTTGGAACGTTCGGAAACGAATTTTCTAAGTCTTGCTACATCTTTGTAGTCGATAGCTTCTACTTTTTCTGCGCAGAATACGCAAACTTTTTTTCTTCTGCGGTTTGCGCCGTTCTGGCGTGCAGGTCTTTGTTCTCTATCCATTGTATGAAACCTCCTTATAGTATATAGTATGATTCACATTCCACCTTAGAACGGCAGATCGTCATCGCCTGCGATCTCCTCAAATTTGGGAGTTTCCATGGTGTTACCACCGAATGCAGGAGCTTGGTAGTCGTCGTTTCTGGGGGAATCGTTTTTGCGCTCTACGAAGTTTACTTCGTCCGCAACAACTTCTGTCGCGTAGCGCTTGGAGCCGTTGTTATCCGTCCAGCTCCGTGTTTGCAGAGAACCGCAGATACAGATCGCGCTGCCTTTTCTAAAATATCTTGCAACGAACTCAGCAGTGTTTCGCCATGCAACGATATTGATGAAATCGCTCTGCGACTGTTCTCCGGGTTTCGTATATCTACGGCTTACGCCTATCGAAAACGAACAAACACTGACGCCTGTGGGAGTCTGTTTGAGTTCGGGATCTGCGGTCATGTGACCGATCAAAATTACTTTGTTAAGGCTTGCCATTCAATATACCCTCCTTAATCTCAGGCTCTGATAGTCATGGAACGCATAACACCTTCAGTGATGTTGAAAATACGTTCGAGTTCAGCAACGAAGCTGGGTTCTGCAGTGTAGTTCACGAGAACGTAGTAGCCTTCGGTCATATCGTTGATCGGATATGCGAGCTTGCGTTTACCCCATTCGTTGAAAGATTCGATTGTACCGTTTTCTTCGATAAGAGCTTTGAACTTGTTAACGAGAGCAGCGGTAGCTTCTTCTGTGCCTGTGGAATCAACGATATACATTGTTTCATAGGTTCCGAGAATTTTTTCCATCTGATTTGCACCTCCTTTTGGACATAAGGCCGCGGACTTCGTCTTTTTTATCCGCAGCAAGGAGAAAAAACTTTACGAAAGTTCTTTTCCATCTTCGCTATTATAGCACTCTTTTCCTCATTTGTCAATCCATTTTGTAAACTTTTTTCACAAAAGGCGAAAAATTATTGATTTTATAAATATACAATGATATAATATTCTAAAATAAAGAGTTTCAAAAATCAAAGAGGTGAAAAAACATGTCGAAAAAGAAAAAATGGTTTCGCTCCCTTTTGCGTCACAGGCTGTTTATCGCTTTGCTACTCGTTTTGCAAATCGTTCTGATCATCTTGTTTTTGAGCAACCAAAGCACAACCTCCAAGCTGATGAACCGCATCTTTCAGATCGCCAGCATCGTCATCGCGCTTTGCATCATTGCAAGTCCGGATCGCCCTGCCTATCGGTTGACGTGGATCTTTCTGGTCTTAGCTTTTCCCGTCTTTGGCGGACTTTTCTATCTTCTCTTCCGTGTTCAAACCCACTCCAAAGCTTTGCGCCGTCAGATGCAGAAGATCACGGACGGCGCACGCCCCGCGTTTCTTCTGGCACCCGAAAAAACGGAACCCATCATGGAAGAAATTCCCGAAAGAGCGCGAGAGATCCGTTATCTTGCCGAGGTCGGCGGTTTTCCGATCTATGACCGCACAAAAACCGACTATCTTCCCTCTGGCGAAGAATATCTCACTTCCCTGCTTTCCGATTTGGAAAAAGCGGAAAAATATATTTTTCTGGAATTTTTCATCATCGAGGGCGGTGAAATGTGGGATAGTATCCACACGATCTTAAAAAAGAAAGCCGAAGCCGGCGTGGAAGTGCGCATCATTTACGATGACGTCGGCTGTTTTCTCCGTTTGCCGCGCGATTTTGTGAAGGAATTGAAAAAGGAAAATATCTCCTGTATCCGCTTCAATAAATTCAGCGCCATGCTCATGGCAACGCACAACAACCGTGACCACAGAAAGCTCGTTTCCATTGATGGCAAGATCGCCTACATGAGCGGCCTTAACCTTGCAGACGAATACATCAACAAAATCCACCCTTTCGGGCATTGGAAAGACAACGGGATCCGCCTCGAAGGCCCTGCCGCATGGAGTGCCACGATGATCTTTTTGCAAATGTGGACGCTTGCGGAAAACAAATCCGAAGATTTCACGGGATATTACCCCGAAAAAGCTTTTTTTGACGCGCAAAATACTGCCAACGGCTATGTTCAGCCTTACGCGGACACGCCCTTTGACGAAGAAAACGTCAGCGAACACGTTTATACGCAGCTCATCACCAAAGCGAAAAAATATATCTATATTATGACGCCGTATCTCATCATCGAAAACAGCATGGTAGCCGAGCTTACGCTGGCGGCAAAAAGCGGCGTCGACGTTCGCATCATCACGCCGCACCGCTGGGATAAGCGCGTCGTTCACTTCACAACGCGCTCCTATTACCGCGAGCTGATCGCCGCAGGTGTGAAAATTTATGAATACACCCCCGGCTTTATCCATGCGAAATCCTTTGTGTGTGATGACGAGATCGCCACGATCGGTTCTGCCAACATGGATTTCCGCAGTCTGTATTTGCAATTTGAATGCGGCGTTTGGCTTTACAAAACAAGCGCTGTCGAGGAGCTCAAAAAAGATTTCCTCGAAACGCAGGAAAAATGCCAGCATATCACCGCCAAAGATTGTCGCTCCAATACGCTGATCCGCTTTTTCCAGGACATCTGCCGCCTTTTCGCCCCTTTGATGTAAATTTCCCCGCTTTTCTTTGGGAAAAGAAAAGCTTGGCAAAAGAAACCGTCTGTGGTTCTTCGCTTTCTATTTTTACTAAATTTTTTATTCCGCGCTTCGTGTGAAAACAAAGCTTGGCAAAAGAAACCACTCGTGGTTCTTCGTCTTTCACTTTCTGCGAACTTTAACACACATCGCTTCGCACAAAAAAGCTCCACCAAAAAATCCTCCACTTGGGATTTTCAAGGGACAAGTCCCTTGAACGGAGCGCGAGGCGGAGTCTCGCAAACAAAAAACGCTTCCAAAAAGGAAGCGTTTTTCTTTTATTCGCCGATGATGTAAGAAGCGTAAGGATTCCAGAAATAGTTGGTCTTGTAAGCATCTGCCGCAGCCGCAGGAACATAGAAGCGGCTCTCCTCGGGAAGTCCCTCACGCAAAAGTCCCGTCAGGTTGTTGACAGTCGTCATGTTCGGATCATTTGCGAGAACGTGGATTTTCACGAGTTTTGATGCACCGCGGAACGTGCCGTCGGGAATCTGCGCAACGTTGGCAGTGACGTAAAGTTCTGTCAACATTTCGCAACCGGTAAAGGTGTCTGCGGAAAGCGCAATGACCTTTTTGCCGTCATAGGCAACGGGTGTGGTGAGCACGGTCTGCGTTTTACCGATCTCGGAAACGCCCACGATGGCAACGCCGTCACCTCTCGGTTCAAAGAGGAAATATTGCTCGTTTTCATCGTATTCGAGAGAAATATCGTCTTCGGGGATTTCGGGTTCTTTCGGAACTTCGATAGTCACAGAGATATCCTCCTCCAGCACCTCGGCAATATCAAGTGCAAGCTGTCTTGTGTGAAGCTTTGCGCCTGCGCTGTTCAGATGGAAATTGCTGTCGTAAAAATAGCCCGAACGATAGATCATATTATTCGGATCACCAAGAATCTCACAGTTAAAATTCTCACGAAGAAAAGAAGTAAAGGTTTCAAGGTCTTCGAGTTCGATATCCACGGGAAGCGCCCTCTCGTTCATCGGACAAAAGCCGATATAGACTTTGGCACCCTTGTCTTCCGCTTTTGCGATATATTCATTGACGTAGGAAATAAATTCCGCAGAAACGATCTCCGTTTCAAAGCCGATGGGCATTGACGTATCGACACCGCCTGCCATGATATTATAATCGCGGTCCCGGTTATAACGCAAAAAGCCTTTTTCATCAAAGGAAGACGCATTATAAATGCCATCGGGATCAAGATCTTTGCCAAGATAGGAAAGCTTGGTCTTCGCAAAGCGCCAAAAGCTACCCAGCATCGAGGGGAGATCGTCCTGATCCAGCTTTGTCAAAAGTGAAAAATTACCGTCGAGCGCTTGCCACATCGTTTCCGCATTGAAATAAAGCGACCACGTCTGCGCATTCATTTCGGGTGCGATGACGACGATATCACCCTTATCCAGCGCGTCCAAAGAATAGTCAAGCATCACTTTCGTGCCAAGTGTTGCATAAAGACCAAAGTTTATGACGTTTTTATCCAGTGTTTCTCCAAGAAGCGCCGCGTCCACACCGAAAGCAACAGAGCTGCCGCCGATGATGACGACCTTTTCTTCCTCGCAAGCGTAAAGCTCCTCGACACGCTTATGAAATTCACCGAGGAAGATCTTGTCAAATTGCGCGGGCAACAAAAAGCCCACAGCGCCCATCGTCACAAACGGCAACGCCAAGAGGAGCAGAAATGCAATAAAACGGATCCATGATTTTTTCATGATTTACACACTCCTCTCGTTAAAACTGGAAATAGATAAATGCCGAAGCTCCGCCCACGGAAAGGAGCAAAAGCCAAGCGACAAGAACCGCCATCGCGATCGTCGATACCGTGAACTGATGGGAAAGCACCGATCTGTGCGAAACGGTTTCCGTTTCCGTAATGCGATCCATCAGGATCATAATGCCGATGGCAAACACGGTGACAAGCGCCGCCGTCCACGTAATTCCCATGGAAGCCATCGTTTCGGCAAAAAATCCTTCGTCCCACGCGGTGAAAAGTCTTTTCGTCAGCACACCCGTATCGGAAATGCTGTTTGCACGGAACAAAAGCCACGAAAGTGCCACCCAAATATAAGTCATGGCACGACGATACCACACAAGAAATACGGACTGAACAGGAATCTTCAAAAGGTTGCACAGCTTCTCACGAAGCGGTTTTGTGAGCGCGCCCACGATCTGATAAATTCCATGGAGCGCACCCCAAAGCACGAACGTCCAGCTCGCACCGTGCCAAAGACCGCTGACAAAGAACACCACAAAAATATTGAAGAAATGTCTTGCCTTGGAGCAGCGGTTACCGCCGAGCGGTATGTAAAGATAGTCGCGGAACCAACCCGAAAGGCTGATATGCCATCTCGCCCAGAATTCCTTGATGCTCTGCGCGGAATAGGGGCGATCAAAGTTTTGCATCAGGCGAATGCCCATGATGCGCGCACAACCGATGGCAATGTCCGTATAACCCGAAAAATCGCAATAGATCTGCACGGAAAAGAGTGCCGACGCGAGAATGATACCAAGTCCCGTCGCTTCCCCTGCGTTATTGTAAACCGCATTGACAAATTCCGCAAGCAGATCTGCCACCACGATCTTCTTAAAGAAGCCGATCGCCATCTTGCGAAGACCGAAATAAGCATTCTCCGCTTCCAGACGATGATCCTCTTTCAACTGAGGGAGCAGATTTTCAGGACGCTCGATCGGACCTGCCACAAGTTGTGGGAAAAACGAAACGAAAAGCGCATACCACCCGAAATGGCGCTCTGCTTTGATGCTGCCGCGATAGACGTCGATCACATACGAAAGCGTCTGGAAGGTATAGAACGAGATACCCACAGGCAAGATGAGGCGCAAAGCGATGAAATCTACTTCGCCGCCGAAAAGATTCCAAAGAGAAACTGCAGAGTCGGCAAGAAAATTGAAATACTTAAAGAAGAAAAGCACGCCGAGCGATGTGATAAGCGCCATGCAAAGCCAAAAACGTCTTTTCACCACACTCTGTGATTTTTCAATGAGGATCGCGCTGATATAAGAAACCGCCGTTGTGAAAAGAATGAGGAAAATGAGCGGCGGATTCCAGATCATGTAGAAATAATAGCTCGCCACAAGGAGGAATACCCACTTAAATCTTTTCGGCAAAAGGAAATAGCCAAGAAGCACGAGTGGGAAGAAAACGAGAAATTCAAAGGAATTAAAGATCATTTCTCCGCCCTCCTTTCAAGTGCGATGATAAGAAGTCGCACGAAAACAATGACGAGAAGATAGAGAAGCAGATCCGCAAGAGACGCGCCAAAATACAAAAATGCAAGAAATGCCGCCGCGATCGAAATCGCACCAAGAACGACAAAAAGCCATTTTGCCCGCGTTTTGTGTTCCAGAAAACAAAGAACAAGGCTCACCGCCAAAAAGGCAAAGAACACAAGCGGTGAAGAAAGAATGAAATTTTCAGAGCCAAACATATTCGTATCCTCTTATTTGCCAAGCACCGCAAGAAGATCTTTTGCTACACGCTCGGAGCGTTCAACAGCACCGTTGGCATTCAAATGCCATTCGGAATTATAGAACAGTTCGTTCGCATAGAAACAATTTTTATAATCGGAAATGGATTCCGCGCCCATGAAGGTAACAAGCGCTTCATAATTCGCCGCGATCTCGTCGGTGACGCTTGCACGGCCGCTTTCCATCATCGCCGCAAAGGAGAAGTATACCTTCGCGCCTTTTTCCTTGATCGCTTCGATCAGCACCGCCGTAGTTTCCTTCGCTTGAGCAGGATAGCTGAAGCGATATGTGCCAAGTTTACCTTGCCACGGATCGGTTTCTACTTCATCGCCATATTTATCCAGACTGTTGGAAAGCTTATCAAAATCCTTGAACGTCGCGCTCTTCAAAAGACCGCAATATGCGGAGAAGTTTGTCAGCATATCGCTGTAAAGCGAATAGTCGATGTATTTGAGAAAATCGAAATTAGAATTACGGAAATAGAAAAACTGTCTGCCGCAAGAATAGGTGCCGAGCGTATAATCACCGGGTTCGGGACACCAGAGCACGATATCGCCTTCGTCCACGATATCCGCGAGCATATCAAAATACGCAAGAGAGGTGACATTCGCGTTTTCACCGAAGTTTACGATCTCGTATTCGCCGCCAAGCGCTTCATAAAGAACGTCGCCGTTAAAGCCGTAAAGCGAACCCGAACCGCCGACGATCACGATCTTTTTCTTGTCATTTGCCCAAACAAGGCGGTCGATCTTTCCTGCCGTCATGGAATTCCACACATTATACATGGTATGAACGGTATTCACACGAAGATTTTTGAAATTCGGGCAGGAAGCAAAGCTTGCGTTGGAGATACTGCCGTCCTTGTAAGCGCCGTCGTATACCACAACGGTTTCCAAAGCGGAGCAATTGACAAACGCATTTTTTTCCACAACTTCCACATTCTGACCGATAACGATGCGTTTCATAGTAGTATTATCAGAAAAAGCATTCGCCGCAATGCGAACAACGGGCTGACCGTCGATCTCCGCAGGTATGATGACGTTTTCCGCCGTACCCGTATAGCCTTTGATCGTGATACCTTTACCAACCGTATAGGTGAAATCGGAAGCAGGTGTATTTTCTTCCCAGACACAGTAAACGTCGATCACGCCTTTGCCCGTCGCAGTCACTTTCGAACCGATGGAAATCTGCTCACCCGAGCCGTCCGCCTCGGTGTTGTAGCCCGTCAAGGTGTAGCCCTCGCGTGCAAAATATCCCTGTTCGGGCAAGGTATTGGGATTCTGATAGAAAATGACGGAATAAGTATCCGTGCCATCAAAGCCGTCTTTGACGATCTTGCCGCCGTTTTCATGATAACGAAGCGTAATGGAAGCGTTTGCGTACAGCACGACACTTTCCGAGGCAGTAAACGAATACATTAGAGCATCAGCAACAAGAGGTGCATCGTTCACCAATGCATCTTTTTCGCTCCAACCGTCAAAAAGATAGCCGTTTTTCGGTGTTGCCGTGAGTGTGACGGTCTGTCGGGAACCGACACCTTTTTTCACGTCTGCCGTAATGTCAAGAGAAGCGCCGTTATAAACCAGCGTCACGTAGTCGCCCACCTCGATGCGCATAAGATCTGCAACACCGCTTACCTCGATTTCGGGCGGGTTTTCCACATTCGTTGTGGATTCTTCCGTCTGCGCGGTGGTTTCCGTTGTTGTTTCCGCTTGCGCAGTAGTTGTCTGTTCGGTGGTCGTTTGTGTAGCCTCCGTCGTGGTTTCCACAAGCGCAGAGCCTGTCGTTGTCTCCGTGGTTTCCTGCACGTTTTCCGCACCGCAGGAAGCAGAGAGCAGACAAACGGATGCCGCCAAAATACCGGCAATGATTTTTTTCATAAAAAACACCTAAACCTTTCCTTATTTTTATAGGAACTATACAAAGAAATCATAACATAAATCGTACTGTTTGTCAATAAACGGAAAAGCAGAGGTAAAAATACGGCGTTTTTATTGACTTTGCAGGCGTGTTTGTGTTATGATATAATATGGATTATTATCTTTATCAAAGAAAATTTACCGCGAAGAAAGGAATATATAAAAAGATGAAAGTAGTATTACTCCAAGATGTCAAAGGTCAGGGTAAAAAAGGTCAGGTCGTAAACGTTTCTGATGGTTACGCCAGAAACTTCCTTTTCCCCAAGAACCTTGCGACCGTTGCAGACAACAAGATCATGAACGAGATCAAAGGCAAAGAAGAAGCAAAGCTTCGTCAGATCGAGCTTGATAAAAAAGCGGCTCACGATACCGCAGAAAAGCTCAAAGCTGTCGTTGTTAAAGTTGGCGCACAGGCAGGCGCAGACGGCAGAATCTACGGCTCCGTTACCTCCAAGGAAATTGCCGAATGCCTCAAGCAGCAGCACGGCATCGAGATCGACCGCCGCAAGATCAATCTTCAGGATCCCATCAAAGCGTTCGGTACCTACAATCCCGAAGTAAAGCTTTATCCGGAAATCACCGGCAAGATCAACGTTGTCGTTATACAGAAATAAATCCAACGGCGTAAACACCATCAAAAACACGGAAAGGACAAAAAATCATGGCGGATCTGCAAAAAAATCTTCCCTGTGCCCTGGAAGCGGAACAATCCGTTCTCGGCTCGATCCTCATTGATCCGAATTGCTTCGGCGATCTGACGGAGATCCTCCACGCAGAGGATTTTTATCTCGCGGAGCATGGCGAGATCTTTTGGGCGATGTACGATCTCTATTCCAAAAACCGTGAGATCGACCTCGTCACCCTCATTGATACGCTCGTTTCCCGCGGCGTTTACAACGAAGAAGAAAGCAAAAAATATATTAAGATCATTGCCCAGACCGTCCCTTCCGCCTCGAACGTCCTCGACTACGCGCAGATCGTCCGTGAAAAAAGTCTTTTGCGTTCTCTCATCGGCGCGTCCGACGAGATCCGAGAGATGGCGTTTTCCGCTCAAGGCGAAGTCAAAGACATCATCGACAGCGCGGAGCAAAAGGTTTTTGCCATCGCGCAAGGCAGTGAATCCAAAGGCTTCGTTCACATCAAGGAAGCCATCAGCCGCACCTATGCCCGTCTTGATCTGATTGCCAAGGATAAAGATGCCGCATCGGGTACCCCCACGGGCTTTTCCATGCTCGACCGCACGCTCGTCGGTCTTGGCGAGGGTGACCTTGTCATCGTCGGTGCGCGTCCCGGTATGGGTAAAACGAGTTTTTGTATGAACATCGCGGCAAACATTGCCAAATCCAGCAGAAAAAACGTCTGTGTTTTCTCTCTCGAAATGTCTGCCGAACAGCTTGCCTCCCGTATGCTCTCCAGCGAAGCGCTTGTCGATAGCTATGCGATTCGTTCGGGTGATCTCACGTCAGAGCAATACAAAAAGCTTGCCGATGCCGCCGCAAATCTCTCCGAAACCAGTATCCTCATTGACGATACCACCGGCATGACCGTCACACGCATGAAAGCCAAGCTTCGCCGCGTGAAAAATCTCGGCCTTGTCATCATCGACTATCTCCAGCTCATGCAGGGCGAAAGACACACAGACAACCGCGTTTTGGAAGTCAGTGATATCTCCCGCGGACTCAAGCTTCTTGCCAAAGAGCTTGGCGTTCCCGTCATCTGTTGCGCACAGCTTTCCCGTGGTCCCGAAAGCAGAACGGACAAGCGTCCGATGCTCTCCGACCTTCGAGATTCGGGTGCGATCGAACAGGACGCGGATATCATTCTTTTCCTCTACCGCGATGAATATTACAAAGAACCCGGTCCCGGCGAACAAAGTGTGGCAGAATGTATCGTTGCGAAAAACCGTCATGGCTCCACCGGTACGGTAAAACTCGCATGGATCGGTCAGTTTACGAAATTCCTCACGCAGGACGTGGAGCATGCAGATGAGTGATCTTACTAAAAAGCTTCTCCTTGCTGACCGCACCTACGGTCTTTACCGCGAAAACGAAAAAACGCTCGTCGGTTTTTCGGGCGGTGCGGATTCCATGGCACTTCTTCATGCACTCACCTTATATCTCGGCTGTGAAAATATTGTGGCGGTGCATATCAATCATATGCTTCGCGGCGATGATGCCGACCGTGACGAGCGCTTTTGCGAAGAATATTGCAAGAAAAACAGCATCACCTTTTTCGCAAAGAAAGTAAACGTAACTGCTTTATGCGGTGGAAAAGGCTTCGAGGAAGCCGCACGCAAGTGCCGCTATGAGATCTTTGAAAAGCTTGCCCTCAAAACGGGGTGCACTACGGTTTCCCTTGCCCACACGGCAGACGATAATCTGGAAACCGTGATCTTTCATCTGTGCCGTGGCGCAGGTGCCGCAGGAATCTCCGGGATCCCACCCAAGCGCCCTTTGGGCAAGCTCTTCATCGTGCGGCCGCTCATTGATTGCACGAGAAGCGAAATCCTCGCCTACACAGCCACGAACGCCCTCACCTACAGAACGGATGCCACCAACGACGATACGCGTTATACGCGCAATTTTATCCGCAAAAACATCGTTCCTCTTTTGAAAGAGATCAACCCCACAGCCGCGGAAAATGCAAGAAAGACCTCGCACGCCACAGCCGCACTCGAAGCGCATCTGGAAGCGGAAGCCGAAGCGCTTCTCCCTCATGCGAAAACCACCGAAATACCGCTTTCTGTGCTAAAAGAAAAAAGCGACGCACTTCTCTACGCCGTTTTCAATCAGCTTTATAAAAACGCAGGCGGTGTCGCTCTGCCCGAAGCACAAGCAAAAAAACTCCTCTCGTTTCTTCGCGAGGAGAAGCGAGGCGTAAGCCTTTCTCTGCCGCGCGGCATCACTGCCGAGCTTCGCGGAGAGCACCTTCGTTTTTTCGCAAGCACGGAAACAGTCGATATCCTCACCGAAAAAAAATCCTTGCATCTCGGTGAAAACCGCGTGAATGAAAACATCACCGTGCTTGTCGGCGTGCCGTGCGAAAAACAAAATGCGGCGTATTACCGATGCGCCCAAATCCCAACAGTTTCTCTGAATTCTCTTTGTATCTGCCCGCGCGAAGGAGGCGAGCGTTACCGCTTCGGCGGCATGACGCGCACCCTGAAAAAGCTTCTTTGCGGTGCGGAAACAAAAAAGAAGATACGTCCCGTTTTCTACGATGAAAACGGGCTCCTCTGGCACCCTGATTTCCCTGTGCGCGACAGCGCGAAAAACGTCGAAATGACGACAATTCACTACATCGAAAAACAATAACCGAAAGGAGCATTTCACAATGAATTTGCACAACGACATCGAAAAAATTCTCATCTCCGAGGAAGAAGTCGAGGAGATCGTCACTTCCATCGCAAAAAAAATCAGCGAAGATTATGAGGGCAAAAAGCTTTTACTTCTCTGCATTCTGAAGGGTTCCGTTATTTTCATGGGCGACCTTATGAAACACATCTCCATTCCCGTGCAGATCGACTTTATGAAGGTTTCCTCTTACGGTTCCGGCACAACTTCCGGTGTGCTGAAAATTTCCCTCGATCTGAAGCGCACAGACCTTGACACCACAGATATCCTCATCATCGAAGACATCATTGACAGCGGCAAAACGCTCTCCTCTTTGACCAAATACCTCTTGGAACGCGGTGCAAAGAGCGTTCATTCCTGCACACTTCTCGATAAGCCGTCCCGCCGTGAAGTGGATTTCGTTCCCGACTACACCGGCCGTGAAATCCCCGATGAGTTCGTTGTCGGCTATGGTCTTGACTACGATGAAGATTACCGCGCACTTCCCTTCGTTGGCATTCTCAAAAGAGAAGTTTACGAAAAATAAAATATTGCAAAAAAAGAGAGGCTCTCAAGCCTCTCTTTTTGATTTAGATATCATATTTTGCAAGTTCTGCTTTCACAAGTTCTTTGATCTTTTCTGCCGCTTCTTCGATCGGGAATTCTCCCTTGAAGGATTTATCACGGAAGGAAACTTCAACAACACCTTTATCGCAGTTTTTGGGCGAAACGAGCGCACGAACAGGCACGCCGAGAAGGTCTGCATCCGCAAACATCGCGCCGGGACGGATATTTCTATCGTCGTAAAGAACTTCCACGCCAAGATCCTGAAGCTTTTCATAAAGCGCATTTGCCGTAGCGTTTACGGTCTCATCGTCAGAACGGAGGTTGCAAACCTCAACCTGCCAAGGAGCGATGGACATCGGCCAGATAGGACCGTAGTTATCGTGACTTTCCTGGCAAATAGAAGCGCAAAGTCTACCGACACCGATACCATAGCAACCCATGATGGGGTTCTTAAGCTCACCGTTTGCATCAAGATAAGTCATATCCATGGATTTGGTGTATTTGGTACCGAGTTGGAAGATGTTACCTACTTCGATACCCTTTTTGATGGTGATATGAGGCATGCCGCATACAGGGCAAACGGCACCTTCATAAATTTTAGCAACGTCAACGTATTCCACGTCACCGATATCACGTTTTACGTTCATACCGGTGTAGTGGTAATCCATCTCATTCGCACCGCAAACGAGATTTTCAATGCCGATAAGAGAGCTATCCCAAACGGTCTTGATGCCTTTTGCAAGGTCGATCGCACCGATAAAGCCGGCAACGATGCCGCTTTCTTCGGTGATGGAAGCCGCAGGGTGGATCTCATATCCGAGATAGTTGCGAAGCTTGGTTTCGTTTACTTCGAGATCACCGCGGATAAACACGATGATGTAAGAATCGTCTTCATTTTTCTGGTATACAACCGCTTTGCAAAGGTTCTTAGCATCAGCGCCAAGGAATGCGCAAACTTCTTCGATGGTCTTCGCACCGGGAGTGTGAACTTTGGTAAGCGCTGCGATTTCGCCTGCTTCATTTTTCACAACGCAATCTGCAGCTTCCATATTTGCTTTGTAGCCGCAGGTGGGGCAGATCGCGAGCGTATCTTCACCGATTTCAGAGAGGAGCATAAATTCATGGGAAACACTGCCGCCCATCATACCGGAGTCGGATTTTACGGAAATCACATTTTTCGCGCCTGCACGTTTGAAGATGCGTTCATAAGCCTTGTGGCAACGATTATAGTAAGCTTCGAGATCCTCCTGAGAGGTGTGGAAGGAATATGCGTCCTTCATTGTAAATTCGCGCACACGGATAAGACCGCCTCTGGCGCGGGGTTCATCGCGGAACTTGGTCTGAATCTGGTAGATCATGAACGGGAACTGCGCATAAGATTTCGCAGTATCGCGAGCAAGATGCACTGCCGCTTCTTCATGTGTCATACCGAGAACCATGCCGTTGCCGCTACGGTCTTTGAAACGAGCCATTTCGCTGCCGATGCTGGTGTATCTGCCGGATTCTTCCCAAAGAGTCGCAGGCATTGCAACGGGGAACATGACTTCCTGACCGTCGATGCGATCCATTTCTTCACGAATGATTCTTTCAATTTTTGTGGTAATACGCTTGGTGGGCGTGAACAAAGAATAAATACCGTTTGCCATGTATTTCATGTAACCGCCGCGCATCATGAGCGCATGGCTTGCAATAATACAATCCTTCGGCGCTTCCTTGAAGCGTTCGCCGAGCATTTGGCTGACTTTCATATCATTTCTCCTTTATTTTCAGATGGAATTTTCACTCTTATAAAAAATATTATATCATCATGGAAAAGCATTGTCAATATTTTGTTTTATTTTTTCATGCGCGGAAACAGAGAGGTCATCATTTCGACTAAAAAACAGCAACAAAAAAACCGTCCGGTGAGAAGGACGGCTTTTTCTTTATGCGATTTCAGAAATGCAAAATCAGTTCATGCTGTTGAGCATGAGAGTAAATCTGCTCTTCTTTCTTGCAGCGTTGTTCTTGTGAAGAATACCGTGAGCAACAGCCTGGTCGATCTTCTTAACAGCGTTTTTGTAGGTTTCCTGAGCGAGAGCTTTGTCGCCAGCAGCAACAGCAGCTTCGTATTTCTTAAGATCTGTTTTGAGAGCAGTCTTGAACATTTTGTTCTGAAGAGTTTTTGTTTCGATAACTTTTACGCGCTTTTTCGCGGACTTAATGTTCGGCATCGTGTTACACCTCCTTATCGATTTTGATAAAAACCGAATCGCGGCCATGAGAGGGTGGCGTTGTATTCCTTTTATCTAGCATTTACCTTACTATCATATCATTTATTTTCACAAATAGCAAGAGGTTTTTAAAAATTTATTGAAAATTTTTCAAAATTTTTTCACTTTTTGGATCCAAACGAGATTTTGGATTCTGTACCCGTCCAAAGACGAACGATATTTTTGCGATGAAGGAAGATGACCAGCATCGCCATGAGCGTTGTGCAGATGATCTCTGCAGGGGGCGGATACGCCACGGGGAAAGAGATCAGGATATTGAGGATCGGAATACAAAGCGCACACACGACAGAGCCGAGAGAAACGTATCTGGTGAGCGCAACGATGATCACGAACGTCAGCATCAAAAGCACCCAAACGGGCAAATTCAAAACAAGCAGCACACCTGCAAGAGAAGCGACACATTTGCCACCCTTAAAGCCATAGAAGATCGGGAACGCGTGACCGATCAGCGCACAAAGTCCGCAGACGGAAACAAAGCCGAGGTAATACGGCATCACGACAAGACCGATGCAACAAGCGATAACGGATTTGAAAAAGTCACAAACGAAGGTGAGGAGTGCAGCTTTGATACCAAAGGTGCGAAGCATATTCGTGGAGCCTGCATTACCGCTTCCGTGCTCACGAACGTCTGCCTTAAAGAAAAGTTTCGAGAAAATAACAGCAAAATTGATACTGCCGAGAAGATAGGACACGATCACACAAAACGCGCCTGCAAGGAAAAGCGCCGTTTGATCTTCACCGTATCCGAGGACACCGATAAGTCCTTGTTCAAGAAATTCCTTCATAACAAAATGTCCTTTCGGGTTTATTCATCGCCTTTCTGGCGGATTACGAAGCGAATGGGCGTGCCGTGGAAACCAAAGACTTCACGCATCTTGTTTTCGAGATAACGCTGATAAGAGAAGTGGAAAAGCTCCGCTTCGTTGCAGAACACAACGAACGTAGGCGGACGAACGCCTGCTTCCGTCATATAGTAGATCTTGAGACGCTTACCACGGTCTGTGGGCGGCGGAACTCTTGTGATCGCATCGGAAAGCACGTCGTTGAGCATACCCGTGGAAATACGGAGAGAAGCCTGTTCGTTGACGTAGTTGATATACTCAAAAAGTTTGGGAAGACGCTGACCTGTTTTCGCGGAAATGAAAAGGATCGGCGCATAAGGCATATAGGCAAGGGACGTGCGGATCTTATCCGTAAATTCCTTGACGGTATTGTTATCTTTTTCGAGAAGATCCCACTTGTTCACGACGATGATGGTCGCTTTGCCTGCTTCGTGTGCAACACCTGCGATCTTTTCGTCCTGCTCGGTGATACCTTCCGTCGCGTCAATGAGAAGCAAACATACGTCCGCTCTATCCACAGCGGAATGCGCGCGCAAAACGCTGTATTTTTCAATCTTATCAAAGATCTTGCTCTGACGGCGGATACCTGCCGTATCAATAAACGTGAATTTGCCGTATTCATTTTCCACAAAGCTGTCGATCGCATCACGCGTCGTACCCGCGATGTTGGAAACGATCATTCTTTCTTCGCCGAGAACACGGTTGACAAGGGAGCTTTTGCCCGCGTTCGGCTTACCGATCACGGCAACCTTGATGGAATCGTCAGGCTCATCTTCGGAAGCGTCC
>CAYXQF010000032.1:0-21256 GCA_964466625.1 uncultured Lachnospiraceae bacterium
AGCAAGGAACAGTTGACACCCGATGCGCCGTAAAGCCAAGCTGCGGTAGCATTTGCAACGCCTTTATAGAAGTCGTTGTGACCGTGCCACTCCAGCATTTCAGAGGTAACGTCGGAATAGTGATGCAGACCGTAAACGATGCCGGGGACGCTTCGCGGAAGCGCAACGCCTGTATAAGGAACGCCGTAACCCATTGTATCACACATACGGATCTTGACGGGAATACCCGTTTCATTGGAAAGTTCCGTCAATTCGTTAACAAAAGGAACGACAAAGCCGTAAAAATCGGCGCGCGTGATGTCTTCCAGATGGCAACGGGGACGAATGCCTGCATAGAACGCTTGCTTTACTACGGTAAGATAATGCTCCAGCGCTTGGGAACGTGTCATACCGAGCTTTTTGAAGATGTGATAGTCCGAGCAGCTGACGAGGATCCCCGTTTCCTTGATACCGATGTCATTTACGAGGGCAAAGTCTTCTTTTTTCGCGCGGATCCAAGTGGTGATCTCAGGAAATTCATAGCCGAGATCCATGCACGCTTCGACTGCTTCGCGGTCTTTTTTGGTATAAACGAAAAATTCGCTTTGACGAATGAGTCCGTTCTTACCGCCGAGTCTTGCGAGCATTTTATAAATATCCACGATCTGCTTTGCCGTATAGGGCGCACGGGACTGCTGACCGTCACGGAAAGTGGTGTCTGTGATCCAGATATCCGCGGGCATATTGAACGGTACGCGGCGATGGTTGAAAGCAACCTTCGGGATCTCGTCATAAGGATAGATCTCGCGGTACAGATTCGGTTTTTCCACGTCTTGCAGGGAATATTTGTATTGGGACTGCTCAAGCAGATTGCTGGCAGGATTTTTTGCGATCATGAGGAGTTCCTCCTTTTTGTATTCTTGTATACAATTTCGTATGCAATTATAGAAATAATTATACGGAAGAGGGTGTTCTTTGTCAAGTGTTTACAAATATTTTTCTGCAAAAAACGGAGAATAAATTTTCACTTTTTAAAACTTAAAGAGAGAAAATTTTTGTTTGTTAAAATTTCTGTCTGATTTTTGGGGAATTTAAACAAAAGAAGCAGACGTCACGTCTGCTTCTTTCCAAATCATGATTATTCTTCTTCAATTGCTGCTTTGCGTTTAAGAACGGCTGCAAGTTTATCCATGACTTCTTCCGAGAATTTCGGTGTGCGGTCATAGTAGTAAACACCGTTCTGTTCCTGTTCTACGTCATAAAGCTGTGTATAGCAAAGACCGCAGATCTTGGCGGTGTCCATCAAAACGCCGGTGAGACCAACGAAGCGTTCCACGTATTCATCGATGGAGCGCGGTGCGTCACCGTAGCCCCAGCTGATCGCGCGGAAGTTGTTGTCAAGGTCTTCTGCCCACTTGATGCCGCCGTATTCGCTGATAAAGTAAGGTTCGCCGCGATATTTCTGACGGGGACCGTTGTTGTTCATATTATCGAATACTTCGGTGTCGGTCATGCTGCTGTAACGCTTGTGGAAAGCTTCGGGGCTCTGGTTGTAGTCATGGATATCATAAATATCGGTAACTACGTGATAGCCGCCGCTGGTATCGATGCAAGGACGAACAGGGTCAAGGAGCTTGGTTTCTTCATAGATGGTGCGGAGCATCTCGTCCGACTGATTTCTGCCGTTGACACCCCATGTTTCGTTGAAGGGGCACCAGCCGATGAGCGCAGGGTGGTTGTAGTCGCGCGCCATGGATTCCTGCCATTCTTTGAGGTAGATGTAAGTGTTTTCGTCATTGGTGTAATCAAAGCCCCAGTTGGGATATTCGCCCCAAACGAGATAACCAAGACGGTCTGCTTCGTAAAGGAAGCGGCGTTCGAAGACTCTTTCGTGGAGTCTTGCGCCGTTGAAGCCGATGCGCTGAGAAATCTTGATATCCTTAGCGAACGCTTCATCGTTCGGAGCGGTGTAAATGCCGTCGGGGTAGTAGCCCTGGTCGAGAACAAGACGCTGGAACACGCGCTTGCCGTTGATGAGCAGGCACTTGTCGTCCATTTCGATCTTTCTCATACCGAAATAAGATTTTACGGTGTCGGTGGTGTCGCCGTTTGCCACTTCGATCTCAAGATCGTAAAGTGTGGGTGTTTCCACGGACCAGAGCGAAAGGGTGTCGATACCGATCACGGTCTTCAAGGTGTTCATCGTGGTTTTTGCGGTGGCGGTGCCAACAGTCTTACCGTCAAGCGTTGCGGTGAGCGTTACGGTCTTTTCACCTGCGCCAACGAGCGTGAGTTCGCAGAAGAGCGCGCTGTTATCCACATCGGGATCGAGCTTGATCGCTTTCAAATAAGATGCGGGAACGGTTTCGAGCCATACGGGCGCGTAAATACCGGTGGAGCGAGTATACATGCAACCACGGGAAGCATAAGCGTCACTCTGTTTGCCGGAGGGCTGTTTTTTATCTCTGGGATCGCCTTCGCAGTAAACGGCGATGCTGTTTTCACCTTCGGTGAGTTTGTCTGTGATGTCAAAAGTAAAGGGGGTGTAGCCGCCTTTATGTTTGCCGACGGGGGTGCCGTTTACAAAAACTTCTGTGGTGTGGTATGCTGCTTCAAAATTGAGAAGCACGTGTTCCCCGTTTTTGGGGGCAATGTCGATGGTCTTGCGATACCAGCAAGCACCGATGAAATCCTTGTAGCCAACGCCGGAAAGATCACTTTCGGGACAGAAGGGAACGCAGATCGTGCGGTCGAGTTTTTCTTTTTTCTGCACGCCGCGCGCTTTGCCGGATTTGCCGAAATCGAATTCAAATTCCCATTCGCCGCAAAGGTTTGTCCAGTTTTCACGGACAAGCTCGGGACGGGGATAAGCGGTTCTTGTCATCATAATTTTTACTTCCTTTCAAATCAGATGATTATTTTGGTCAGCTTTATGGTATCATAGAAAGCCCCTGTGTGTCAAGAGAAATCCCCATTTTCATGTTTACTTTTTCGCTCGTCCGTGATACAATAAAAACGTACCTAAATATGAAAGACAGGAGCTTTTTATGAGTATTCAAAATGCAATGTTTGTGTGCGCCAAAACAGAGAAATCGCCGATTTTCCGAAAGGTGTTTTCTGTTCAAGATACGGAAGATGCCGAGATCGAGATCGCGGGACTCGGCTTTTTTGAGCTTTATATAAATGGGAAAAAGGTTTCCGAGGACCGCTTCGTGCCGCCTTTTTCCGACTATGGGAAAAGGGATCTTTCCACGCTTTATTATCCCATTCACGACACCTTTTCTCACCGTGTGTATTTCATGCGCTACGATCTTTCGTTCTATCTCATAAAGGGCGAGAACGTCATGGAGATCCGGCTTGGCACGGGCTTTTTTGATCAGCATGTTCGAAACGGAGAAGGAAAGCTTTCTTACGGCACACCGCGCCTTGCTTTTTCGCTCTCTGTAGATGGGTGTGAGATCCTTTCTGATAAAACGCTTGTGTGGCGCGAAAGTGAGATCGTTTTCGATAATATTTACGTCGGAGAAACCCACGATTTCCGTCATGTCGATACCGTTTGGAAGCCTGCCGAGAAGATCGAAGCGCCGCTTGGCACTTTGATGGAAAGTGACGCACCCGTGGACCGTGTGATGCGCACGCTGATACCCACCGTGCTTTATCGAGATGAGGCGCGAACCGTTTATGACGCCGGCGAAAATATTTCCGGTATTGTTTCTTTTTTGCAAAAAGGGGAGAGTGGTGCCAAGACTTCTGTTGCTTATGCCGAGCTTTTGGACGATGATTTTCGTCTTTATACGAAATCCATGGGAAACGTGCTTCAGAAGGATCTCTATATCAGCGACGGTGCAGAGCATCGTTGTGAAACGAAATTTGTCTATCACGGCTTTCGTTATTTTGAGATCTGTGGCAATGCGGAAGACGTGATCGTTTACGTGGTTCACAGCGATATCCGTGAAAAAGCTTCTTTTTCCTCTGACAATGACGTTTTGAATTTTCTTTATACCGCGACGGTGCGCAGCTTGCTTGCCAATATGCACGGCGGCGTGATCTCTGATTGTCCGCACCGTGAACGTCTTGGCTATACGGGTGACGGTCAGCTCACCGCCGACGTGGCGATGACGATTCTGGAGAGTGAAAAGCTTTATGAAAAGTGGCTTCGTGACATTGCGGACGGACAGGATTCCGTATCGGGCCATGTCCAGCACACGGCACCCTTTTACGGCGGTGGCGGTGGACCCGGCGGTTGGGGTGCGGCGATCGTGATCGTGCCGTATTTCCACTATCTGCATACCGATCGGCTCGATATCCTCGAAACCTATTACCCCAATATGAAAAAATATATTTCTTATATGGAATTTCACAGCGAGGACGGACTTGTCGTGCGTGAGGAAGAAAAAGGCTGGTGTCTTGGTGATTGGTGTACGCCAGAAAAGGTCGCGATCCCCGAGCCTTTTGTAAACACCTATTTTCTGATCAAAGCGCTGGATTACATGGTGGAGATCGCATTCCTGCTCGGCGATTTTGATGCGCCGTGGGCAGAAAAAGCAGCTGTCCTTCGCACGAAGCTCCGCGCGCATTATTGCGACGCGGAGAAAAACACCTATTGCGGCGGTATCCAAGGCGCGGACGCTTTTGCGTTGGATATTGGACTTGGCGACGTTGCTATGGCGCAGGCACTTGCCGCAAGATATGAGGCACTCGGAGAATTTGACACGGGCATTTTCGGTACGGATATCCTCATTCGCGTGCTTTTTGAAAACGGGTTTGCCGATACGGCGCTGAAGCTTCTCACCGCAGACACGGGAAATTCCTTCGGCACATGGCTTCGCCGCGGAGAAACCACGCTCTGTGAAACTTGGAATTTGCGCTATGATTCTCATAATCACCACATGTTCGGTGCGTGTGTAAAATATCTTTTCTCCCATCTGCTCGGTATCTCGGACAGCGGTGAGATGCTTATTGTCGCACCTGCAGAGATCACACGTCGCGGTACTTATGAGGGAACCCTTGAAACAAAATTCGGCAAGGTTTCCGTTTGTCGTGAAGTTACCGAAAAGGGTGAGGTGATCACCGTGAAAACGGAAAGCGAAGCACTTTTCCGCTTCGGTGAAGAAATGCGCCCACTTGAAGCAGGCGAAGAAAAAAGTTTCAATTTTACAAATTTTTGATACAAAATGCTCTTGTGGATCGGGACATGCTTATATTATAATTGAAGATAGAATTAGAAAATTTTTGTCTTGAACATATAAACATCAATATTTTTGGAGGATAGTTTTATGAACATGAAAGCTTGGCTTGAGGAACTCCGTACCTCTCCCGTAAAAAAAGCGATGCCTGTTTTGTCTTTCCCGTCGATCCAGCTTTTGGATATCACCGTAAAAGAGTTGATCTCTTCCGGCGATATGCAGGCAAAAGGCATGAAACTCGTTGCTGACCGTATTCCCTCTGCGGCATCTGTCAGCATGATGGACCTTTCCGTAGAAGCGGAAGCTTTTGGCGCAACCGCTCATTTTTCCGACGATGAGGTTCCTACCATCATCGGTCAGCTCATTGAGGACGAAGAAGGTGCTGACGAACTTGCTGTTCCCGAAGTGGGCGCAGGCAGAACCGGTATCTACATCAACGCGATCAAAAATGCTTGTGAAATGATCACAGACCGTCCCGTATTTGCAGGCGTGATCGGTCCTTATTCTCTGGCAGGCAGACTTCTTGACGTTTCGGAGATCATGATCCTTTGCTATGAAGAACCCGACATGGTTCACACCGTGATGAGAAAAGTGACGGATTTCCTTATTTCGTATATTCGTGCATATAAAGAAGTCGGTGCTTCCGGTATCGTGATCGCGGAACCCCTCGCAGGACTCCTTTCTCCCTCTCTCATGAATGAATTTGCCGCTCCTTATATGAAAGAGATCGTAGACGCAGTTCAGAATGATGAATTCCTTGTTATTTATCACAACTGCGGTAATGCCGTTGCTAACCTTGTGGAAGATATCACCTCTTGCGGTGCGGCGGCTTATCATTTCGGTAATGCTGTTCCCATGATCACCATGCTTGAAAAGATGCCGAAAGACGTTGTGGTGATGGGTAACGTGGACCCCGTTGGCGAATTCCGTAACGGTACGCCCGAATCCATCTATGCGGCAACAACCGCGCTTCTTGCGGAATGCTCTGCATACCCGAACTTTGTGATCTCCTCCGGTTGTGATATTCCTCCCATGGCAAAATGGGAAAACATCGATGCTTTCTTCAAAGCTGTCACCGATTTTTACAACAAATAATACATAAAATAAAAAACTACCGCAGAATTTTCTGCGGTAGTTTTTTGCTTTATAGAAAAAGTTTTTTACTCAAAAACGATTTTTTGCTTTGCCTTCATGGCGATGTCATAGGGAACGGTGTAATATTTTACGAGCGGGCGGAGAAGGTGTCCGTCGATCTCTTTTGCGGGCTCTGCATAAGGCTCAAGTTCTTCACTGATTTCGGTGTAGATCACATCGTCGTCGACATAGATGCCAAGCTCGTTTTTGGTGATCGCACCTGTTGTTTCCGTATATAAAAGATCTTTGTTTTCGCTAATATACCAAAGTCCTTCGGCAAGACGCATCGTGCAACAAAATCTCGCTTCCCATGATTTGATGAAAAGTGCGGTTTCACCACCTTCAAAAACGATGCTGTCTGTGCCTGCACCGCCATTTGAGCGTTCTAAAGTGGCAAAGCCGTTTTGATAGATGCGAGCCGTCGTTTTGCGGTATTTTTCTTTCCCCGTTGCTTTGAAAAGCTCTATGGAAAGCATCAGAGAATCTATGATCGCACAAGGCTCTGTCCACGTTTTGGGGCGCTGCCACCAGTTGAGGTTTTGATAAGTATACGTCATGCCGCCGTGAACGTAAAGCTCCCAGATGCTGATCGCGCCGTCTAAATATTTTGGTTCATTTGAGATTTCATACATGCGCATCATGCCGCGTGCGGCAGAGAGCGTGCAATGTGTCTGTGCGCGAAGACTTGCCTTGTCGATGGCAAGATAAACGTCGATCATTTCATCGAGAAGCGTTTTCACGCGCATATCCTTTGTGATTTTATAAACGTGGGAAAGACCGTCGATGGACATGAATGCACAGCCGACGTCGGTGGAAAGTCGCCAGATACCAACGTTTCCGAGATCTGTACCGCTGACACCGCCGCGATCAGCTTTTTCACGGTTGATGGGATAGGTGTGATAGTTTCCCACCGTTTTCAGATAGAGGTTTTCTGTGATTTTTATCAGCGTTTCCAAAGAAAAAGCATCGTGAAATTGCTCGTAGTGTTCACAAAGTCCGCGCAAAAGCCACGAATGCCCCGAAAGAAGCTGTTCGCTGAGAATATTTTCAAGTGGAACACCGAAATATCCCTTTTCATTGAGCTTTTCCGACATTTTTTGAAGAAGCTCCTCCATGCAAGCGATCTTTTTGCCCGTGATCTTGTAGTGGCTTACAAAGGCAAGGAGCGCTCTGCCTTCTTTGTCGCCTTGCCAAGTGTATTCGGCAGGAGAAAAGACGTTTTCGATCTGATAATACGGATCGTTTTCCAAATGTTCGGCGTTCAGCGCGATGCGCGTTTGCAATTCTTTTTCACTGATCGGTGTTTTCATAAAAACCTCCGTTTTCCCATCAGTACGGGTGTTTTTTGTCAGTATATCGCGATAGGTGACAAAAGTCAAGCGTATTTTTGAAAAAGAAAGAGATTTATTTTTTGATCGTATCAATGTTTGCGGCTCTTGCTTGCTTTAATTGCAGATTGCGTGGGACGCGATAAAGCTTTCCGTCTTTGATGAATTTCGCACCCGTCTGCTTGAAATGAAACGGCACGCCCGCTTCAATGCATTGGCGGCGGATATCCAATACCCATTCGTAACGGCAGACGCGCGCCTCGTTTCCCGATTCGCCGCCCACGGTCACCCCTTCGATCGTGCCGTCAAGATAAGGCGAAAGATCAATGGGGGAGAGAAGTGGCTCGCAGATGATCTGTTTGTGCGCGATGTCCGCTTCTTTGAAGATTGGCAGACGAAAGCGTGCCATTTCCTCATTTTCCACGGTGCAGCAGATCGTGACGTTGCGAAATTTTTTAGAAAAATCCTTCGGCGCGACCTCGGCAAAGCGATGGATCCTTTTCGTAATGATCAGAAAGGAAAGATCGAAACGGTGGCGGATCATCTCCCAACATTCCTCGCGCCATGCATCGGCTTCATCGAGGAAAAAATCCGAGGTGAAACAGGTATAAACGTAGTCGCCGTCCGATTGCAGTTTGTAGGTCTGATCTCTGGCAAGGCGAAAAGGCAGATCGAAATCCGCGTTTTTTCTGACGGCGGTGCTGTCGATATCATATTTTGCGTCGCGGCGATATACGTAGCAGTTGGCACACCCTGCCGAGATCTTTCGGCAACCGTGCCATGGGTTCCACAAAGACATATCGCGTGCACTCCTTTCTTTTTGCGAGGCTCTGCCTCACGCTCCGCTCAAGGGACGTATCCCTTGAGAATCCCGTTCGTGAGAGAATTTATACTTTATTGGGTTCCAAGGGGAATTTCCCCTTGGTGGAGTCCTGAGGCGACGCCTCGGGCGTTGATCGGGACAGCGTCCCGATCAACGAAAACGCTTTTTCATTTCGTCGGTGCGAAGCTTGTCAACCGCGTAAGCGCGGCGAAGAAGCTCGGGTGGGATACAGGGATCGTATTTTTCAAAGATGGGACATTCGCCCTTGCCTACGAGCTCGAGTGGCTCGATGGTGTCCGCGGTGATCTTGCGGCGGAGTATCGCGAGCAGTTCTTCGGGCTCCTTGTCACATTTGAAGGTCATGTAGTAGCACCCCTCGTATTCCAGCCCGTAGATGCCGAAATACGCGGCGTTTTTTTGCAAATATTTGCGAAGTGTGCGGAAGGAACGCGTGCCAAGCCACGGGAGCAAACAACGTGTATTTCCACCGAGGGAAACGAGAAGGGTTTCATTCATTCCCGTGTTGGCAAAGACGCGTCTTGCCGCGGCAAGGCGTTCGCGCGCATTGCCTTTGAGATACGGATATTCACGGTCGCCCAATAGAACTTCACGCATTTTTTCGAGAATTTTGGTGTGGATTTCGCCGTATTCGCCGGGCCATGCTACTTGCATCTTGCCTGCGACGGGGTGAACGTAGATCAGCTTTCTGGGAAGATCAAGCTCTTCCACTTCCCATACGCGGCCTGCAAGCGCAAAGCGGTCACCCACGGGCGGCGGAGAAGAGATCGTGCCGATCTCCTCACTTTCGTGCTTGACGGAGTAGTCTTCGCTATCCTTGAAAACGGCGTAAAATTTGAAGCTTTTCGTGAGCTTTTCACCTCTCAGACCGAGGATCAGTCCTTTGTTTTCTGTCATTTCCACATAGTCGTTTTTGATCATGGAGATGAGCAGTTCGCGATAATCTTCTTTATCCACGTGATAAAAAGGTGAGAGCGAAAGCACTTTTTCGGCAAGACGCTTCGGTGTATTTTCTCCCGAGGAGGCGAGAACGCTGAGCGTTTGCTGGAAAAGCAGACTAAAGGGCATTTTTTTGATGCTCGGCGGCTCGATGAATTTTTCTTCCAGATAAAGCTGTACGACAGCGATACCGCGGATAAGCTCCCACGGAATGAGCGCCGGGAGGGGCGTATCGGGCAGGGGCTTTTCTTCGCGGAAGACCATAAACATTTCGGGGATCCCTGTTTTTCTGCCGCTTCTGCCGAGTCTTTGCAAAAAGCCGGAAACCGTGTTCGGAGAGCCGACGTTGAGAATTCTTTCGATCTTGCCGATGTCGATGCCGAGCTCGAGCGTCACGGTGGCGCAAGCGACGCATTTGCCATCTTCTTTGAGGCGTTGCTCCGTTTCTTCACGAATGGAGGAGGAGAGATTGCCGTGGTGAATATAGAAAATGTCGGCATCGCCGCGGTTGCCTGCGATCTGACGGAGCGTGGCAGTGACGTATTCGGTTTCTTCGCGCGAATTGGAAAAAACGATGCTTTTTCTGTCTTTCACGCAATCGTACATATATTCGTAGCCTGCGTCGATCTCAATGCGGTTTTCGGGATATTCGGCAGGATCTTTTTCGCGGTCTGTCGTGTTATCTTGGATATAAAAATGCTCGAGCGCAAGACGCCACTTCGTTTTGGCGGAGGTGACGGTGGGAACGGCGGTGTTTCTGCCCGTGTTTCCTGTGAGCCACGCTCTTGCGTGTTCAATGTCACCGATGGTGGCGGAAAGACCGATGCGACGAGGGTGATAACCGATGACCTCTGCGATGCGGTCAAGCTGACAAAGGATCTGATTGCCGCGGTCCACACCTGTCAAGGTGTGGATCTCGTCGATGATGACGAATTTGAGCCCGCCGAAAAGACGAATAAGGTCACTTCTGCGGTTCATTAACATGCTTTCGAGCGATTCGGGTGTGATTTGCAAAATTCCTGCGGGATTTTTCAGAAGCTTATTTTTATGGGAGGCGGCAACGTCACCATGCCAATGGAAAACGGGGATTCCGCTGTCAAGAAGCAAGGTGTCGATACGTTCAAATTGGTCGTTGATGAGGCTTTTCAGCGGTGCGATGTAAAGCACTTCCACACTGCCTGCGAACTCACCGTTCATCACGCTGATGATGGGGAAGAACGCCGCTTCTGTTTTGCCCGATGCGGTGTCGGAGGAGAGAATGAGATTGTCTTCGGTTTCAAAAATGACGTTTGCCGCTTCGATCTGGATCGGACGAAGCGTTTCCCAACCGTTTGCGTAAATAAAATCTTGTACAGTTTGGGGAAAACGATAGAAGATTTCGTCAGAAGTCATAAAAAAGAGCCTTTCTGTTTGTGGTGGTTGTGAAAAAGCTTCCGCTTATAATAAACGGAAGCTTTTGCTTTTGATATTATTCGGCAGAGGCTTTTTTCGCAAGCTTTACGGTTACGATAAAGCCGTTCATGTTGTCGCCCGAAATTTCCCATTCGCCGTCTGCTGCGGGCGGTACGAGGATTTCTGTGACAGAATCCGTTGCGCAAGGAGCATAGTATACCATGTATTCATCTTCACCTGCGGTAAATGTGAGCGGACCGTCACCATCAAGGCTGTGCGCGGTACGGATCAGCTCCAGATATTCTTCGAGGCAAAGATCGTGCAACGTCATATAAGTCGCATGGGGAACGCCCACGTAGCGATAATGCCAAGTTTCATCGAGAATACCTGTGATATCTGCTTTTGCACCATCATAGCGAACAACGAAGCCATAATTCATGCAGTTGGCTTCCATCCATTCCTGTTCGTTATCGCGCATGGGAATCGTCATATTGTTTTCGTCGTAGATCTTAAGGTCTACAGCATATCCTGTGTGATGTTCGCTGTGACCGGGAACAGCAAGAAGACCTTCGTCCTCTGTGCCGAGTGCTTCGTTATAGCGGAGCGTCTGGTAATCCACGGTGCGGTGACCGCTGGTGATGATCACGATGTCATCGCCGCCGAGCGTTTCGGGATTGGCTGCTACAAGATCCTTGAGCATATTCTGGAGCGGTGCCGCAATGTTGGGGTGTACCTTCAAAGAGGAATTATTCAGAACGAAAAGCTCGCCGTAGCCGAATCTTTTATAAAGACTTGTCAGCTTTACGGTGTCGGTATTCGGATAAGAATTTTTGAAGTTGACGAGAATAAGATTACCGTCGGAAACATCGCTTGAGGAAACGATCTCGGTCAGATATCCGTCGTACCATTTCGCGACGACGGGCGGTGCCGTGGTTTCCGCGGTTGTAGTGGTCTCCGCAGGCGTGGTTTCTTCGGGGCCTGCGATGGCACCGGCGATTGCTTTGATCGTGAGCACCAGCAAAATGATCACAACGGCGACGATGAGCACCAAAATGGCAAGGGCCGTCATGCCTTCTTTATTGGGGCGGAAATATATTTTCTTTTTTCTTCGTGCGTTTGGGTTTTGCGGTGTTCTTCTTTGTGTAGGCGATGTGCCGTTTGCGTTTGTATATGTACGATTACCGCCGTTTGTAGGACGGTTGGGAGGTCTGTTGTAGCCGTTCATCGTTTTGTATCCTTTCTTTGCGTTGTTTTTATGTATAACGATTCTTTCGATTGATTTTATAGTATCCAGTTATAATTATTATATTACAATTTTTTCGTGAACACAATAGGGTTTTGAAAAAAACTAAAAAAACTTTATGCTTTTTTTGAAAAATATGTCATTTTTTTGAAATTGATAGTGAACTTTTGCATACAATGGTGAATTTTGCGGATAAAAGATGAGATAAAGAACTTGACAAATAGGGCAGATGGGAATATAATTAAAAAGAGAACTGTTTCGTAATAAAACGAATCAATTTTTCCTATTATTTGTATTCAAATTGCATTCGATATGCCGAAAGTGCCTGAAACAAAAATCGCTTGCTGCCCTTAAAGATTCTTCGGTTGCAAGATTTTTCTTTTCAGCGGGCGATGCTGACGGCAATTGCGGCAGTTTTTCTAAAAATCGCGGGATATCTCGCAAAGATCAAAAAAACGGAGGAAAAAACATGAAAAAGATTATTGCATTTATGATGGCATTCGTCTTCTGCTTCCTGTGCATCGGCACACTTGGCTTCGAAGATGCCACTGTATGCACCGAAGACCACGATCACGCTTCGCATCTTCACGCGGCTGATGATCCTGTCTACATGCTGATTAGCGTAGAAAGCAATTACGACGCTTCTGATGAAGAGTTGACAGTAGATGTAAAAATCGAAATGTCGGAAAAAGTTGACCTTCACAAAAATTTTAAGATCACCTTTACAGGTGCTAGCTCTTTGGGTAGCGGCAGTACCGATATCGATGTTAACGGCACTCCCTTTGACGGTGTAGCTGCTAAAATCGATAGCAATAAGATCATCTTTGATCTTGACGGTAGTGCGTATGAAGACTTTGAAAGCGGCGAATTTACCATTGTGTACAGTGGTCTTGATGAAGACGATTTCAATACGAAGAGCAAGAGAAAGAGATCTTTCACCATTACGACTTCCAATGCAAAAGACACAAGCGGTGACAAATTTACTTTGAACGAAACCTCTTTCTACGTTTACGTTTGTGAACACGATGCGGATACAACGGAACAGGTTTTGGTTGCAGCTACTTGTAACAAGGAAGGTATTACTGCAGTAAACTGTGACGATTGCGGTTGCACGGTTGACACGGATTATATTCTCCCGATCGAACACGATCTCGACTATACAAAACCGTTCACAAATATTTATGCCTATATCGCACCGACTTGTACCAAAACCGGCTACGGTCAGTTCAAATGTAAGCTTTGCGAAACTCTTGTAACCACAACTGTTCCCGCAAGCCACACTTACGGTGCAAGCTATTTGAACACGGCTACTGGCAAATACGAGCAGAAATGTACTTTGTGTAACAATGTTTTGGTTTCTTCTTGTAATCACTCCTTTGCATTTAGCTCTACTTCTGTAGCTGCGACCTGCTACACGAAGGGTGTAGACGTTTATAAATGCTCCAAATGTGATATTACCGAAAACAGAGAAACCGCAACCACCAGCCACTCCTACGGCTCTTGGACAACAACCAAGGCTGCAACTTGTGATGCTAAGGGTGAAAAATCCCGCACTTGCTCGATCTGTCTTAACGTAGAAAAGCAGGACATCGCAATGATCGATCACGATTTTGGCAGCTGGACGGTTGTTACAGAAGCAACTTGTATTTCCAATGGTCTTGAAAGACACACTTGCTCCGACTGTGGCGCAAAAGAAGAACAGACACTTGAAAAATCCGGTCATAAATACGGCGGCTGGAAAGTAGATACCGCTGCAACTTGTGTTACCACCGGTCTTAACAAGAAAACTTGTACGCTTTGCGGCGACGTACAGACTGAAGTGACCGACAAGGTTGCTCACACTTACGGTGCATGGTTTGTTGATCAGGCGGCTACTTGTGTAGCGACCGGTGTTGAAAAACGCATCTGCTCCGTTTGCGCAGGCGCGGATACCAGAACTTTGGCAATCGATGCAGATGCTCACGCATACGGCGATTGGAAAGTTGTTGACAGCAAAACTTGTGTTACCGACGGCGTAAAGAGCCACACTTGTACACTTTGCAATCATGTGGAAGAAGACGTTGACGTAGCAGAAGGTCATAAATTCGGCGATGCAGAAGTAGACGGCAAGGTTACCACCAAAGAATGTCTCACCTGCGGTTACACCGAAAGCATCAAGACTGCTAAAAAAGGCGATACCAAGACTCTCGCTGATTACAGCGGCTCTCTCGTTATCACCGGCAGCATGGCTGGCAAAGACAAAGACGTTGTTTTCGAAATCGGTGCTATGACTCCCGAAGATGAAAACTACTATAAACAGTACTGCACATTCGATAAAGGCTATGAATTCAAAGTTCTTGTTGATGGTGAAGAAGCTTCTATCACCTCCAACATGGCACTTTCTCTCGAACTCGATTCCACATTCGATGGCTATGACATCGGCGTTGTTGTTTTGAGAGACGGCAAATTCTTTGGTCTTAACGAATTTGAACGCGATGGCGAATTCCTCATGATCGAAGGCTCCGACCTCACCAGAGTAAACGAGATCTTCATCGTGAAGGGCGAAGAAAGCTCTCCCAACATCTGGCTCCCGATCGTAATTACTGTTGCGATCCTCGCAGTTGCAGGTGTTGCCGTTGTTGCTATTATGTCTAAAGGCAAGTCTAAAAATACATTCAACTAATGAATTTTAATTGAATAAAAAGACGCAAGTCCGATCGGGCTTGCGTCTTTTATTTTGAAAAAACCTTTTCGGAAAAACGGAAAAATTACGAATTTGATGTTGATTCTGATAGAATTTTGGTGTATAATAATGTATAAGGAGTGTTTTGCGCTCGACAATCTTATAATATGGAAGGTATGAAAATGACAAATCAAGCCCATGTAACGTCTGCGGAAAGATATCTCGCGGCGAAAAAAGCTCTTTTTGATCAGAAATACAGCTTTCTCAACGAAAAACAAAGAGAAGCGGTCTATCATATAAACGGACCTTTGCTCGTGCTTGCAGGTGCAGGTACCGGTAAAACAACGCTTCTCGTAAACAGAATTGCTTACATATTGAAATACGGAAACGCATATTATTCCGACCGTGTTCCCGCATCTCTTGATGAGGAAACAATCGCGGAATTGGAAAATGCGAAAGATGACGATGCGGATCTGGACATGCTTCTCGATTCCTTGGCGGAAAAGAAAGCACCCTTTGTTGCGCCTTGGAATATTCTCAGCATTACGTTTACCAATAAAGCGGCAAAAGAAATGAAAGACCGCTTGGAAAAGATCATCGGCGGCGCGGCAAATGAGCTTTGGTGCGGCACGTTCCATGCGATGTGCTTGCGCATGCTCCGCTCCAATGCGGACAAGATCGGTTTCGCGCGCGATTTTACGATTTATGACACCGATGACAGCAAGCGCGTGATCACCGACTGCATGAAGCAACTGAATATTGACGAAAAAGTGATCCCTGCGAAGTTTATCATGAACCAGATCAGCATGGCGAAAAACCGCTTGATGACACCGCATGATTATGATGCTGAGGTCAATAATGACCACAAGCTTCAGCAGATCGCTTCCGTCTATGTGCTTTATCAGAATCACCTGGAGCAATCCATGGCCATGGATTTCGATGACATCATCATGAAGACCGTCACGATGCTCCGTGACCATGAAGACGTGCGCACTCGCTATCAGAATCAGTTCCGCTACGTGCTGATTGACGAATTCCAGGATACCAACTACGCACAATTTGAATTTGCAAAGCTCATTTCCGGCATACATCACAATTTGATGGTCGTTGGCGATGATGACCAGAGCATCTATAAGTTCCGCGGCGCTACCATCGAAAACATTTTGCATTTCGATGAAAAAATCCCCGGTACTGCAATCATCAAGCTGGAAGAAAACTACCGTTCCACAGAAAATATTTTGAATGCGGCAAACTCCGTGATCCGCCACAACTTCGGCAGACGCGGCAAAGAGCTTTGGTCCAAAAAGGGTGAAGGCGAAAAGGTTTTCGTCAAGCAGTTTGAAAATCAGCATGAGGAAGCAAAATTCCTCGTGAATAAAATCATGGAGCTTGTGATCCGTGAAAAACGCAAATATGATGAATTCGCGGTCCTTTACCGCACGAATGCACAATCCAACGCGATCGAAAACGTTCTGATCAAAAGCGGTATTCCTTATCGCGTGATCGGCGGTCACCGCTTCTATGAGCGTAAAGAGATCAAGGATGTTCTCGCATATCTTTGCGTTGTCAACAACCCGAAGGATAATTTGCGTCTGGAACGCATCATCAATGAACCCAAGCGAAAGATTGGTGAAGCAACCATGGCGGCTGTTCGCAGAATCGCGGAAGACAGCGGTGCTTGTATGTTCGATATCATGATGAACAGTGCAAAATATCCGTCCATTTCCAAAGCGCAAAGTAAATTCGTAATGTTCGTGGCGCTCATTCATCATTTGCAGAATCTCGCGAAAACGGCAAAGCTTTCCGAAGTGGTTCGCGCAACCATTGAGCTTTCCGGCTATATGGAAATGCTCCGTACTGCGGAAGAAAACGGTGATGGTCCCGAACGCCGTGAAAACGTAGAGGAATTTATCTCGAACGCGATCGAATATGAAAATCAGAATGAAAACGCCACCCTCAGCGGCTTCCTTGAGGAGATCGCTTTGGTGACGGATATTGATAATTACGACAGCTCCTCTGAGGCGATCGTTTTGATGACCATTCACAGCGCGAAAGGCTTGGAATTCCCTGTGGTGTTCCTGCCCGGTTGGGAAGAAGGCATTTTCCCGAGCCAGATGTCCGCGCTTGCGCCCGACGAACTGGAAGAAGAACGCCGTCTTGCTTACGTGGCGATCACTCGTGCAAAACAGCGCGCCTTTATCCTTTGCGCAAAAGAACGCTTGCTTTACGGCAAGACGCAGTATAACCAAAAATCCCGCTTCCTTGACGAGATTGGGGAAGGTTACAAGGTAGAGGAGATCCTCGAACAAAAGCCGAAATATCGCACGGAATTTGGCGAAAAGACGAAGAAATTCACGCTTTCCAACGAGTTTACCTCCAAGTCTTCGCTTTCCAGCGACGTTGGTAAGACGAAATCTGTCGAAAGCTTTGTTTCGGGCGACCGTGTCAGACATTATATGTTTGGCGAAGGCACGGTGATCTCTGTGCGTGAAATGGGTGCGGACGTGCTTTACGAGGTTGCTTTTGATAAAGTGGGCACAAAGAAGCTCATGGCGACCTACGCGAAGCTCAAGAAGATATAATTGGGACGCTGTCCCAAGCCCTGCCCAAGGCGCCGCCTCGGGACTCCGTCAAAGGGGGCTCCCCCTTTGAAATCCCATTTGGGAAGGGATAGGATAAAAAATAAAAATAAAAGGACGGTCGATCGACCGTCCTTTTTGTTTGTGAAAATGTAAAGGAAGCTTTACAAAAACTGTTGACAAGAAGAAAATGATGATATATAATGAATGTAAAGCTAACTTTACAATGCTGAGAAAGGGGAGGCGATATGAAAAACAATCTGGAATTGCTTCGCAAGAAGAAAGGAATCAGCCAAGAGGAGCTTGCACAGGTGATGGGTGTTTCTCGCCAGACGATCCATTCGCTGGAAAAAGGGAAGTATAACCCTTCCATTTTGCTTGCTTTTAAGCTGGCAAAATATTTTGGGCTTACCATCGAAGAAGTATTTATTTATGAGGAGGAATCTTTATGAAAAATTTAGGAAAATGTTATTATGAATTGTTTTTTACATTGGGAATGATTTGTTCGGCGGTGATATCTATAGACCGCATTTATGATTTTTTGAACATGTTTATGAAAGGTATGTTTACAAGTCTTACGCTTGTCTTTCTCTTAACTGCCTGTTATGTTCGCTTGAATAAAAAACTGCAAAAGAAGATGGAAGTGGAGCGCGGTGATGAACGCATCGCACAGATCACGGGAAAGAGCGCAGCAATCACCATTACCGTGATGACAGTTCTTTTGATCGTGGCGACGATTGTACTCGGCTTTTTCGGCGAGCCGTATACTTACATATCTATTATTCTGACAGCCGTGATGTTTTTGCAGGTTATGATGCTTTGGATCGTGAGAGCGATCCTCTCACAGAAAATGTGACCTACTTTCTTCTTTGCGAAAAGAAGAAAGTAGGCAAAGAAGAAACGTCCACCTTTTCTTTAAGAAAAGAAAAGCGTGGAGCCAAAAGAAACGCACTGTTTGCTCTGTACCATAGAATCCATATAAATAGCTCCCACAGTGGGTTCCAAGGGATAATATCCCTTGGCGGGGTTTGGGGCAGCGCCCCGTGAAAGAGGTTTGAGGCAGCGCCCCATAAAAACAAAAGAAAAAGGACAGCGTGAAGCTGTCCTTTTTCTTTATGCCATTTGTTCAGCGAGCTTTGCGCCGCCGAGAATGTGAAAATGGAGATGGGGAACGGTCTGACAAGCGTCAGGACCGCAGTTGGAAATGACACGATAACCATTGGCAATACCTGCGAGCTTTGCGATCTTCGGAATGTTTTCAAAGATGTAAGCCACGATGTCGCTGTTTTCGGCGGTGATCTCATCGACACAGCGAATGTGCGTTTTCGGGATCACGAGAACGTGTACAGGTGCTTGCGGATTGATATCGCGGAAAGCGAGGATCTTCTCATCTTCATAAACTTTAGAAGAGGGGATCACGCCTTCGATGATTTTACAGAAAAGACAATTTTCCATAATGTATTTCCTTTTGAAAATTATTTCTTGAGAGAGTTGCGGATTTCACGAAGGAGTTCCACGGTTTCGATCTCACGTGCTTTTGCAGCAGCGATTTCGGCATCAGCAGCGGCTTTTGCTTTTGCTTCAGCTTCAGCTTTGACAGCGGCTTCTGCATCGGCTTTCGCTTTTGCTTCAGCAGCGGCAGCTTCTGCAGCGGCCTTTTCTTCTTCGGAGAGGCGTTCTCTTGCTTCTTTTGCTTTTTTCGCAACGTTTGTAGCTACGCGAAGTACGATGAAAAGCACGAGCGCGATGATGAGAAAGTCTACGATGGACTGGAGGAAGATACCCCATGTGAATGCGATCTCGTTCTGGATCACAGTGCCTGCTTCGTCAAGTTCTTCGGGAACGAGAACATATTTAAGGTCAACGAGGGATTTGTCACCTGTGACCAAGGCAACGAGGGGGTTGATGAAGGAGGAGGTGAATTTGTTGACGATGTCTTTGAAGGCATTCGCAACTACAACACCGATTGCCATGTCAACGACGTTGCCACGAGTGATGAAAGCTTTAAAGTCTTTCCAGAAGCTTGTGGACTTTTCTTTGATCTTTTTCATGATGAGTTCCTTTCTGAAAATGTTTATTTTACCGAAAGCCCGAAGAATATTCCACTTCGGGCTTTTATAGGTCTTAAAGGAGTTTTTCTACGATAGCAGGGAGTGCCGCGAATGCTTCGGAGAGCTTTTCGGGGTTCTTTGCACCTGCTGTCGCGCTATCGGGACGGCCGCCGCCACCACCGCCAACGATGGCACAGAGTTCCTTGAGAACGACGGGAGCCTTGATGCCTTTAGCGAGGGCTTCTTTGCCGCATACGCAAGCGAGTGTGAGTTTGCCATCAACGAGAGAAGAAACAACCGCGATCATATCTGCGTATTTGCTCTTGATATCGTCGCCGAGCGTGCGAACAGCCGCAACGGGAAGTTCGGTTGCCATGGTTGCCACGCGAACGCCGTTAACGTTTACAGCGGAGGAGATCATCGCTTCAGCTTTTGCGGAAGCAAGCTTTGCGGAAGCGGATTCGAGTTCTTTTTTTGTTGCTTTGAGCTCGTCGGAAAGGGAATTGATCTTGCCGATGACGTCGTTTGCGGTACCTGCTTTGAGCGCTTTCATTGCGGAAGTGATGAGCGCTTCGTTTGCGGTCATGTGTGCGTAAGCGCCAAGACCTGTCACAGCGGTGATTCTTCTGGTGCCTGCCGCAACGGAAGCTTCGGAAGTGATCTTGAACATACCGATCTTTGCGGTGTTATCAACGTGTGTACCGCCGCAAAGTTCAGCGGAGAAATCGCCCATCTTGACAACGCGGACGATGTTGCCGTATTTTTCACCGAAGAGTGCGATCGCACCGGAAGCTTTCGCGGTTTCGATGTCGGTTTCAAAGGTGGAAACAGCGATGCCCTCAAGGATCTTTTCGTTGACACGGAGTTCAACGGCTTTGAGCTCATCGGGTGTTACTGCCGCAAAGTGTGTGAAGTCGAAACGAGCTTCTTTTTCATCAACGTAAGAACCGGCCTGGTGGATATGTGTGCCGAGAATTTCACGGAGTGCTGCGTCGAGAAGGTGTACGGAGGAGTGGTTTCTTGCGATCGCTGCACGTCTTGCGCTGTTTACGGTGAGCGTTACTTCATCGCCAACGGAAAGAGAACCGTTTTCGATCTTGGTAACGTGCATATAAACACCGTCGTTTTTCTTGGTGTCGGTTACGGTTGCGTTGCCGTTTTTGCCGACGATTGTACCAATATCACCAACCTGACCGCCGCCCTCACCGTAGAAGGGAGTCTTGTCCGTGATGATAACAGCGGATTCGCTGGTGATCTCTGCGGGTTCGCCGGTTTCGCCGTCGATGATCGCAACGATCTTTGCAGTTGTTTCGGTTTCGGTGTAGCCGGTGAACACGGTTTTAACAGAAGTGTCGATGAGAGATTTCATGCTGTCGTCCCAACCGCTGATGTTGCCGCGAGCCGCACGTGCGCGCTGTTTCTGTGCCTGAAGATTTTCTTCAAAGCCCTTTTCATCGATGCCGAGACCGTTTTCTTCTGCGATCTCACGAGTGAGGTCAAGCGGGAAGCCGTAAGTGTCGGAAAGCTTGAAGACGTCAGCGCCCTGGAGCTCGGTCTTGCCGCTTTCTTTTGCTTCTGCCATGAGCTTGTCAAGAAGGTTCATGCCGGATTCAACGGTCGCGTTGAAGCGATCTTCTTCCATGCGAACGATCTTCTGGATATAGTCGAGCTTTTCGGTGAGCTCGGGATATGCGGATTTGTTTTCGCCTGCAACCACAGCCATAACGTCGCAAAGGAATGCACCCTTGATGCCGAGGATTCTGCCGTGACGGCATGCGCGGCGCATCAAGCGGCGAAGAACGTAGCCACGGCCTTCATTGGAGGGCATAACGCCGTCTGCAATGAGGAATGCGGAAGCACGGGAGTGGTCAGCGATGATACGCAGAGAAACGTCTGCTTTTTCGTTTGTTTTGTAAGTAACG
>CAYXQF010000033.1:0-21172 GCA_964466625.1 uncultured Lachnospiraceae bacterium
TAGGGCGGTGTTCGTAAAACAGTTAATCCTCCGTATGGTTAAGATCATACGGAGGTTCATTTTATGCTTTTCTTCAAACTTGCTGGCGGAGAATGAAGCTCCGCAGGACGCACGATATCCCCGACAGGAGCGTATAGAAGTGCGCTCTTTAGTTCCTAAAGGGATTTTGCGACAGCTCGACAAACCGAAAAATTTATAACTTCATAAATCAATAAATATTATAAAATGATTTTCTCTAAATCTCTTACGAATAAATCAAAATCTCTATTATCATCATTATAAAAAACTGTAGACATTCCCATTTGTTTAGGGACTACTAAATTTTTCTCTGTATTATCAATAAAAACGCATTCACTGGCGCTCACATTTAATTTATTTAAGACATATTCAAATATACTACGACTATCCTTGCTTGAATGTAAACATGCCGAAATTGCAACGACATCAAAACATTGATTTAATCCTCTATAATCAAGAATCGTACTGATTCTATCGCATTTATTGTCTGTTACCATTCCAATAAGATATCTTTCCTTTAATTTTTGCACAAGAGCAATCATCTTATCGTCAAGACGAGTAAATCTAAAAGAATCAAGTAAGATACTATAATCAATGTCCTGTCCCAAAGATTGGCAAAAGTCTTTCCATATTTCTTGATGAGTTGTTTTTCCTAATAATAACTGTTTATTAAACTTATAATAACATGATTTCACATTTTCTAATGGAATGCCACAAGTCTCCGAAATATAATTTGTTATGGTTGTTGAACCTGTTTTATCTATTGTTAAAACCCCATCAAAATCAAACAACACTGCTTTTATCATAATCATATCTCCTAATGTAAATTCAAATTTTTCTCGCTCTTTCGCTGAATAAAATATAGCAGAAAAATGTGAAAAATTCTACCATCTGCACAAGAAACGCCCGAACATTTTCGTCCGGGCGTTTCTGTCGATATTCAGATAACTGTTTTACGGCCACCCACAAATGCTCGGAGTTTTTTGCTATTAACTTAAAATCACAAATCGATCTCGATCCCCACAGGGCAATGGTCACTGCCCATGATCTCACCCAAAATAAAGCTATCCTTCACCTTTTCAAAAAGGCGGTTTGAAACCACGAAATAGTCAATGCGCCAACCGATGTTTCTTTCACGGGATTTCATCATATAGCTCCACCAGGAATATTCCACCCGATCGGGATAAAGCGCGCGGAAGGTGTCAGTAAAGCCGCTTCCCAGAAGCTCTGTGAATTTTCCTCTTTCTTCATCGGAAAAACCTGCGCTCATGTGGTTTGTCTTCGGATTTTTGAGGTCGATCTCCTCGTGTGCCACGTTCAGATCCCCACAATAAATGACAGGCTTTTTCGCGTCCAGCGAAAGGATATACGCGCGCAAAGCATCTTCCCATTTCATGCGGTAATCCAGTCGCGCGAGTTCTCTTTGCGCGTTGGGTGTATACACGCAAAGTAGATAATAATCTTCATATTCCAGCGTGATAGCACGGCCTTCCGTGTCATGCTCGGGAATCCCGATGCCGTAGCTTACGGAAAGCGGTTCTTTTTTAGCAAAGATCGCTGTGCCGGAATAACCTTTTTTCTCGGCGCTATACCAATATTGATGATAATCGGGCGTTTCAAATTCGGCTTGCCCTACCTGCATTTTCGTTTCCTGAATACAGAAAAAATCTGCATCGGCCGCGCGAAAAAAATCGCCGAAGCCTTTGCCAAGACAGGAACGAAAGCCATTCACATTCCAAGAAATCAGTTTCATATATTTCCCTTTCCATCAAAAATATCATTGTTTTTATAATCCAGAAGCAAATTTTATGATCGCTTCCTCATCAAAGAAAAATTCATGCGCACCATCAAAAGTGAAAAACTTCACCCAATCGTCACCCACAGTTTCACATTCGCTTTTCAATGCAGAAAAAGCCGCCTTTGCGCCCTCACAAGCGAAAAGCTCATCATTTTCTCCCACAGCGAGGCAAATCTTTCGTGGATATACAAGCAGTGCCAATTCAGCATCATCAAAAAGATACGCACTGCCACGCCATGTCCAGTCTACACGAGAATGGCGGTCACGCTCATTGAAGTAGGAGCAAGAGATCGCACTGCGGATACGGGTATCCAAGGCTGCCGTCATCTGCGTATAAAAACCGCCGTACGAAAGTCCCACCATGCCAAAATTTCCAACTTCGGGCAAAGTTTCAAAGTAGTCGAGCGCTCGCATGATCCCAAAAACTTCGATCGCCGTGATGGAGCTATTCACACGCTTGAGTCTGGAATCCATCATCGGTCTGTCAAAAGGAATCCCATATTTCTCCGTATTCCACAAAAGAAGCTGCGGCGCAAATACATGAACACCTTGACGCAATACTCGCATTAGCATATCGTTATAATTGCTTGTTGATCCATAAACACCGGAAATCAATTCCGGCGTACCTGCCCCGCCGTGCTGAACGATCGCGAGCGGTCTTTTTTCATTGCCGTGCAAGCGGAAATAAAGCCCTGTCATGACAAGATCTTTCATGATCTCCACACGAAGACGGTAGACCGTATAGTCTTCCTCTTCGGAATGAAGCACCGTTTCGGTATGGGGAGGGGTGCTCGGTTTCTCCTGTGTCAGCGGAAAGCCCAGCATCTCACGCAGTTCGGCGCGGTATTTTTCCGGCTCGCACAAGATTGACGCCGCGCGCGCTTTACGCACAGCCGCGGCTTCTTTTTCACGCGCACGGATAAACGCTTCGAGCCCCGAAAGATATTCCTCTTTATATCGCGCAGAATCACCAAAATTTTCCTTGTAAATCATGACAACCTCCCAAAGGCTTTTTCTTTTATGATACCATAAATTTCTCAAAAAGCAAGAAAAAGCAGAGATTTTTCATCTCTGCTTTTTATTTTTTCAAAAAGTAAGGTTACCGCGCGCAAATACGTGCGAGATCTCGATATCGTCATTGAATACGACGATATCTGCGTCCATGCCGCGCGCAAGCTTGCCCTTGGTTGCAAGATTCATGATATCGGCAGGCGTTTTGGTGATCATCTTCACCGCATCAAGAAGTGAGATGCCTGCTTCTTTCACAGCAACACGAACGAGTCTGTCTGCCGTGGCGATACTGCCGGCAAACGCACTTCTGTCCATCAGCTTGCAAACGCCGTCTTCGATAATGAATTCCGTGCTTTGCATAAAGCCATGTGTCTGCGCGGTGCCTGCAAGCGCCAAGCTATCTGTCACAAGCGCGATCTTATCCGCGCCCTTGATCTTATAGATGAGGCGAATCAGCTCGGGCGGCAAATGTTTACCGTCACAAATGATCTCCACGTACATATCGTCAGAGAGATATGCCGTTTCGATCACGCCGAGTCTGCGGAAGCCATGATCACGCGTGATGGTGGACGTGCAGGAATAAAGATGTGTCACAAGCTGACAGCCGTGCGCCATCGCGCGCATCATATCATCATAGATCGCGTCCGTGTGTCCCGCGGAAGCAATGATACCGTAATCACGAAGCGTTTTGACAAAGCGCTCGCCCTCGTCATTTTCGGGCGCGTAGCTCCATCTGGCGATGACATCGCCGTATTTTTCAATGAGAGGGAGATAATCTTCTTCCACGGGTGCCGTAATAAAATCCGCGCACTGCGCGCCCGCCTGTTTACGGGAAAGATACGGGCCTTCCATGTGTGCGCCGAGGATCGTGCCAAGCACACGCTCGTCTTGCATGGCTTTTGCCACGTTTTCTACAGAACGTGCCATGCTTGCAAATTCCGCCGCGGAGATCGTGGGACAAATGGAAGTAGTACCATGCTTCAAGTGGAAATTACACCCTGCCACGATATCGTCAACACTGCCTTCAAAAGGATTGCCGCCGCCACCGTGTGTATGAATATCAATAAAACCGGCACTGACAAAAGAGCCCGTCATGTCGTATTCCTCCGAGACGGGATAGTCCGCCGCAGTCACGTCCATGATCTTGCCGTTTTTGAAATAGATATAGCCGTCAAAAATACGATCTTCCAAAAGGATTCTGTCACACTTGATTCGTTTCATGTGCCACCTCAAAGGAGCGAGCTGCTGTCGCCGTCAAGGTACAAAATCGCATGCGCGTGGCGACGAAGGATCGAAGCGGGACAACGCTCGTCGATCGCACCCGTAAGTGTCTCACGGACGGCGTTTGCCTTTGTTTTTGCAGGAACGATGCAGAAAAGATAATCGCCGCTGAAAAGTGTAGGAACGGTAAGCGTGATCGCCGTCTTCGGAACGTCATCAATTTTCGCAAAGCAACCGTCATTCACCTGCTGATTGCGGCAAACCTCGTCAAGCGCCACGGGTTTTACCGCTTTTTTATCCTGAAAATCCGCAACGGGCGGATCGTTGAAAGCGATATGACCGTTTTCACCGATCCCCATCACGACGATATCTGTCGGATACTGCGCGAGAAGTGCTGCATAACGCTTGCATTCTTCTCCCGCATCAGAAGCGGAAATATCAATGTAGTTCACACTCTTGAAAGGTGCAAGACCAAAGATCGCACGCTTCAAGAAGTTGCCGAAGCCCTGCGGTGCGTCCGCAGGAAGTCCAATATATTCGTCCATGTGGAAAGCGTTGACACGGTTCCACGGGATCTCTTTATCCAAAGCAAGAGAAGCGAGAACTTCGTTCTGGGAAGGTGCTGCAGCAAAGATCATATTGATGGTTTCCTTGGTTGCAAGGAGTTCCAAAATCTTTGCTTTGATATCAGCGCCGGCTGCTTTGCCCATTTCATCTCTTGTTTCATAAGTGTTGACCGTCAAAAGGTCCTGTTTCCATGTTTTCATATCAAATCAACTCCAAAAGTTTCACTGCCGCATCAGCAAAGGCACTCTTTGCGTCTGCGTATTGATACGGATTTTCAAAGGAACGTCCGACAAGCGCGTTCAGTCCCGAGAAAAGCTGCAAATGAGGCTCAAGAGAAACAAAGAAATCTTCCTTTGCGTATTCTCTGTGTGCCGAAAGGATCTCACGGATCTTTGCTTCGCCTTTGCCGGGCGGAACGATGGCACCGGCGGAAAGTGCGTCTTTAATATGGAAATACGCAATATCATCTTTCAAAAGCTCATACGCAGCAGGATACGGATCCACACCTTCCAAAACGAAGTTACCCATATCGAAAACGCATTTCAGCTCGCCGCCGAAATGATCGAGAAGCTCACGGCAACGGGCAGGGGTATCGCCATAGATTTTCGCTTCGTTTTCATGGCAAAGAGTGACGCCGTGTTCGCGCGCAAGAAGAATAAGCTTTTCCAGAGCGGCAAAAACTTCTCCTTTGTGTGCAGTGATCTCCTTACCTTCGGGTGCATAAAAGCTGAACATACGAACGTATTTTGCGCCCGTGATATTCGCCGTTTCAAAAACGTGCTTCGCGGTTTCAAAGTGCGCTTCCATATCGCCGTCCAAAGTGATCTTACCAAGCGGCGAACCGATGGCGGAAACACCGACACCGAAGAAGTCCAGCTTCGCTTTCACTTCGCGCACTTCTCTTTCCGTCAGGACGGATACGTTTTTGCCGTCAACGTGACGGAGTTCAATATGACCAAAGTTAAATTGGCGCATTGCCGAAAGCTGATCTTCAAAGCGATCTGCATATTCATCGGCAAATGCCGAAAGTTTTAAATGAACCATAGAATTCCTCTTACATCGTGATTTTACGGATTTCTTCTTCTTTTCCGCTGATAAGAGAACGCTCGATCGCGTTCATGATAAAGACAGGGGAAATAAATTCTTCATAAGTGCCAGTCTGTTCGCCGCCGCAAAGAATCTCATGGAATTCCTTGAACTCACGGTAGAACCAATCGCCGGACGAAGGAATATCAAGGCTCTTCGTGCCTTTTTCTGCCATGCGTGCGGCATAATAGAGATAATTGCTGTCGATGAAAAGACCGACACAGTCGTATTCTTCATAATGGAAAAGAACGTGGATCTGCTTGCCATTCTGCTTTGCAGTGACGGAAAGCGGGAATCTGCCGAAGATCTCACAAACCATCTCCACCAGATGCTGTGCATAAAAGTAAAAGCCGCCGTAAGCGTTTTCTGCCTGATAAGGCGCACGGACAAAACCGCCGATGGTCTTGCCGTCCACTTCATTTTTCGCATCATTTTTCAGTTCTTCCACATAAACGTCCTGCTTGAGAGAAGAACCGCCGGAAACGCGAACGTTATTTGCACGCAATTTCTGCATGAATTCGATCGCTTCATCTTCCTTCACGGTGATGGGCTTATCAATAAACATGGGAATGCCGCTTTCGATATACGGCTTTGCGTATTTATAATGATTGTCGCCGTGGCGCGCGGTGATGATCAGACCGTCGATCTTGCCGACCGCATCGGCATAATCATTCATCACGGGAACACCGAACATCGCGTTCAGTTTTTCTGCCGCAGGGGTGTCATCGCTGTAAACACCGACAACCTCCACGTCATGGAATTCTTCGTTATTTTTGATAAACTTCAGAAAGTTATTGGCGTGAGAATTTTCACAACCGAGGATCGCGATTTTTTTCATGGAAAAATCCTCCTTAAAATTTGAGCGGAAGCGGATTTTCAGCGTGAACGGTTTCCGCAACGGAGATGATGCGAGCCGCCATTTCGGGTGTCACGTCCATCTCTTTGCCTTCGGTGATCTTATAGTAAAGCTGTTTATAAAGTGTTGCCGTACCAACGTCAAAGGCAGTACCACTAAATTTTTCAGTTTCGGTATATTTGATAAGCTTTTCCGAACAATAAACGGGATCGCCGGCATCATTTTTGAGGAAGGTTTCGATCACGGGACGCTCGGGGTTTTCGCCATCCTTGATGTACGTCATTTCATAAGCCGCAGGTGTTGCCTTGAAGGTACCCTTTGTGCCTTGGATCTTGACGTTATAATCGGAGTAAGCATCGGTATTGTTGATCTCAATATCGGCAAGAGGCTTGCCGGGTGCCGCGATGAGGATCTTTGCATAGTCATCGCTGTCGCCGCTTGTCAGCGCGGTGTCAAGCTTGCTGTAAACGACTTTCGCGTTTTCATCGAAATCAAGAAGTCCGAGTGCGATACCGATCGGGTGAGGGCCGGTATTGTAAACGCCGCCCGCACATTTTTTCTGCAAGGTCTGCCAGTCCCAACGACGGGAAAAGCTATTGTAACGAATGCTGATCTGCTTGATATCACCGAGCTTTCCGGATTTCACCAGTTCGTGCGCAAAAATATAGAAGGGGGCAAGGAAAGTCTGCTGGAAAACGGCGAGTGTCACGCCTTTTTCCTTTGCGATCTTGATCAGCTCGTCACATTCGTAGCGAGAGCGCGCAAAGGGTTTTTCCACAAGCACGTTCATGCCGTGAAGAAGAAGGTCTTTGGTAATGGGATAATGCATTTCGGAATATGTGGAATTGACAACGAGGTCAATGTCATCACACGCGAAAAGCTCGTGATAATCTGCAAAGGTTTTGCAGCCGGGGTAGATCTTTTCAGCAACGCCGCGGCGGAATTCGTCCGCGTCAACAACGTATTTCACGTCGTAATAAACGTTGTCTGCACCGCGGTAATATTTGCCGTGAATATTTTTACCGCTTCTGCCCTGACCGATAATGGCAAGATTCAATTTTTTCATAATACATACACTCCTTTTCATTTTGAGGTAAGATACGATGAATTTCATCATATCTTCATTATACGGTGAATTTTTCACAAAGTAAATGGCAAAATCTACATTTCTATATTGCAAAAAGTGAACCTTCATGCTATAATGAAAGCATTGGAAGGAGGTGGGCCGCTTGCAAGAAAACGATCATACCCTTGAAAGCAAATACTTTTTTTATAAACACGCGATCTCCGAAAACATCCCCCCGAACACCTATTCCATGCATACGCACAATATGTATGAGCTCCTCTACTTTCTGGAGGGTGATGCCACGCACATCATCGAAGGCAGAAAATATAAATTAAAAAAAGGCGATCTTCTTTTGATCCGCCCTTTACACTATCATTTCATTCAAATCGATTCGCCTGCCAACTACGAAAGATACGACATTCTTTTCGACATTGAAAGGCACGCGGTGGAAAGCGCGCGCCTGATTCCCGATGATATCGAAGTCATCAACCTTGCAGGAAATGCGATTGCTGATGATATTTTTCGCAAAACGGACTATTATCATCAAAATTGTGACACCGAAACCTTTGAAAAGCTCCTTTCCCATCTGCTCACGGAGCTTTTTTATAATCTCAGCATCGCTCCCGTGCAAACATACGAAGCCTTTGACACACTTTCTCCCCTACTCTCCAAGGCGCTCGCTTATATCAATGAAAATCTTTGCACGCTCAAAAGCGTGGAGGAGATCGCAAAGAAGCTTTTCGTCAGCGAAAGCTATCTTTTCCGTCTTTTCAAAAACGAGCTTCATCAAACACCGAAAAAATATATTTCGGACAAGCGCCTTCTTTTGGCACAGCGCATGATCGCAGAGGGCCAAAAGCCCGTCCACGTATACGAATCCTGCGGATTTCATGATTACACCGCTTTCTACCGCGGTTATACTGCCTTTTTCGGACATTCTCCGTCCCAAGAAAAGCGAAAATTGCACTAAAGGGCGGCAGTCACCGATTGCTCGCCTATTGTAGGTTTCAACGCCTTCAATCAAAGCGGCGAGGGCGAGCCGAGAATTTCCTCCAGCTCGTTCGGCTTCTGATAGGGATAATCCGCACGGATATCCGCATTTTTCACGATGCGATAAAGCACGTTTGCCATATCCGTTTTGTATTCTCTGTTGTTCATGTGATGCACCGCATCAAAAACGGCTTTGTGCTCCTCGATATCGAGTCCTTCCTCGATCGACTGCCGATATTCCGTGGGAAGCGTATTGGAATATGCGCTGTCGAGGCCATAAACGTCGGGCAAGATGTTATAGTTTTTGTAAGACATTTTCCGTTCTCCTTTTTGGCTTCCATGATATTTCCGCAAACATTCTATCATATTTTTTTTAAAAAAATCGAGTCTGATTCTTATTTTTCCAAAAATTTATCGCTTCCGAAAAACATAAAATTCGACACGGCTTGACAAAATGGCGGTTTTATGGTAGAATCTCTCTCACTGTGAGGGAGTAGCAGGCGCGATTTTCGCGTAGCAAGTCAACATACTGGCCGAAAGGTCTGGCTTGCTTTCAATTGCAAGACTCATGTATTGGGTGAGCCATACATGGAGTCTTTTTATTTAAAATGATCTTCGGATATGGTTTTGCCATATCCGATTTTTTATATTTTCGAAAGGACATCAAAATGGAACTGAACTTTACTTTCTTCTTCACCAGCATTATGCTTGGTGTCGGCCTTGCCATGGACGCTTTTTCGGTGTCGCTTGCCAATGGACTGAACGAACCAAAAATGAAATTACCCAAAACATTCGGAATTGCCGGCATGTTTGCCTTCTTTCAGGCGCTAATGCCTTTGATCGGCTGGCTTTGTATCCATACCATCGCGCAGTATTTTAGCGCTTTTGAAAAATTGATTCCCTGGATCGCTTTGGCGCTTCTCGGCTACATCGGCGGAAAAATGCTAATTGAAGGCATTAAAAACAAAGATTGCACCTGCGATTGTGAAAATCAATCGCTCGGCTTCATAGCACTTGTCGTGCAAGGCATCGCAACTTCCATCGACGCGCTTTCCGTAGGCTTCACCATCGCAACTTACGATTTCAAAGCAGCGATCCTTTCCGCGCTCACCATCGCGATCGTTACGTTCTTTATCTGCTTTGCAGGTATTTTCATCGGCAAAAAAGTCGGCACGAAGCTTGCAGGCAAAGCAGGCATCTTTGGCGGTGCGATCTTAATTTTCATCGGTCTGGAAATATTTATCACAAGCTGGTTTTAAGAGAAAAAGAGGTTTCCCAAAAGGAAGCTCTTTTTTCTTCTTGCAATCCATACGCATTTATGTTATAATACACGCGAAAAAAGCAAAAAGGAGAACCCCTTATGAAATTATGTGCATTCGCAGATGAAGCTTCTCCCCTTTTGAAAGGACAGATTGAAGCACTTCGCCGCAACGAGATCCCCTATCTTGAAATCCGCGGCGTAAATGGAAAAAACATCAAGGACATCACCCAAACGGAAGCAAAAGAGATCAAAAAAGAGCTTGACGGGGCAGGCATTTCCGTTTGGTCCATGGGTTCGCCCATCGGTAAGATCGCGGCGGACGGTGATATGGAAACACACCTTGACGACCTCAAACGGATCCTTGAAAGCGCTGATATTTTCGGTGCTAAATACGTCCGTATGTTCAGCTTTTTCCCCGTAGAAGGTGAAAACGAAGAAAAAACACGGGAACGTGTGTGGGAAAACACAAGAAAACTTCTTTCCGTCACACCCGATCATATCCTTCTCTGCCATGAAAACGAAAAAGATATCTTCGGCGAAAGCGCGGAAAATTGTCTTGCACTCCTGCAGGAATTTCCGAAGCTTCGCGCGGTCTTTGATCCTGCAAACTTCGTGCAGTGCAGTGTCGACACCATGGCGGCATGGGAAATGCTCCGTGACCGTGTGGAATATCTCCACATCAAAGATGCCATCGCAGACGGCACCGTCGTTCCTGCAGGCTACGGCCTCGGCAACGTTCCTGCCATCGTTTCCGATTATCTTGCGCGTGGCGGCGAAGTCATGACCTTGGAGCCTCATCTTTTCGATTTCACGGGACTTAGCGCTCTCGAAAACGGAAAATCCCTGAAGCTCGGTATTTCCGCTTACAAAAATAACGACGAAGCTTTCGATGCGGCAGTATCCGCGCTTCGAAAAATAATGAGATAAGGAAGTGTTTTTATGATCATCGGTGCTCAGCTTTATACCGTTCGCGATTTCACGAAAAATCTCCCCGATTTCGCGGAAACGCTCAAAAAAGTTGCCGACATCGGCTACACCACCGTACAAGTCTCCGGCACCTGCGACTTTGAAGCAGAGTGGCTCAAAGAAAATCTCCAAAAAAACGGTCTTTCCTGCGTGCTTACCCACACCAAGCCTGCAAAGATCTTGGAAGAAACGGAAAACGTTTGCCGCGATCACGGCATCTTCTCCTGCCCAAACATTGGCCTTGGTGCGATGCCCGGCGGTCGCGTGGACGATGAAGTTTATCAAAATTTCGTTACGAATTTCAAGCCTGCCATTGAAAAGATCCATGCGCTCGGCTATAAATTCTTCTACCATAACCACGCCTTTGAATTCACAAGAAGTACCGACGGCAAGCTTTTCATGGATAAGATTTTAGAAGCATTCCCTGCAGAGATGCTCGGCATCACCATGGATACGTATTGGCTCCAGTTTGCAGGTGCTGACGTTTGTGATTGGACGGAAAAATTCGCAGGCAGGCTGGAATGCGTCCACCTCAAGGATATGGTCCCCACCGCGAAAAATGAAAACCGCATGGCACCCGTCGGCTACGGTAATATGAATTTTGAAAAGATCATCGCGGCTTGCGAAAAAGCAGGCGCGCAAAATCTTCTCGTGGAGCAAGACAACTGCTATGAAGAAGATCCCTTCGCATGTCTTAAAAAAAGCTACGATTACCTGAGATCTCTCGGTTTAGCGTAAAAAAGGAGCAAGATCATGGAAAAGAAAATCAAACTCGGCATTCTCGGCGTCGGTAACATCGGCGGCAGTCATGCCAAACTCATCGTAAACGGCGATTGCCCCGAGATCACGCTCGCGGCGGTCTGCGATCTGAAGCCTGACCGTCTTGCATGGGCAAAAGAACTCGCAGGTGATGACCTGCCCACCTTCACCGATGCAAAAGAAATGATGGAAAGCGGACTTTGCGATGCGATCCTCGTTTCCGTTCCGCATTACGATCACCCCAAATATGCCATGATGGCTATGGAAAACGGGCTGCATGTCCTCATTGAGAAGCCTGCAGGCGTTTACACCAAGCAGGTGCTGGAAATGAACGAATATGCGAAAAAACACGACGTGGTATTCGGTATCATGATGAATCAGCGCACCAACTGCATCTATCGCAAGATGCGTGAGATCGTGAAAAGCGGTGACATGGGAGCCATCAAGCGCACCAACTGGATCATCACCGACTGGTATCGCCCCAAGGCATATTACGATTCCGGCGATTGGCGTGCGACATGGAGCGGCGAGGGCGGCGGCGTCCTGCTCAATCAGTGTCCTCACAACCTTGACCTTTGGCAGTGGATCTGCGGCATGCCCAAGACCGTCAGAGCACATCTGCATTTCGGCAAATGGCATGATATCGAAGTGGAAGATGACGTGACCGCTTATGTGGAATATGAAAATGGCGCAACCGGCGTTTTTGTCACCACCACGGGCGATGCCCCCGGTACCAACCGCTTTGAGATCACCCTCGAAAAAGGTAAGCTCATCGCTGAGGGCAATACCCTCACCATGTGGCGCTCCGAGATCAGCGAACCTGAATTTTCCGCCACCAACGAAAGCCCCTTCGGTGCTATGAAATTTGAAAAGACCGTTGTGGAGACCGACGGTGAAAATCCCCAGCACAAGGGCGTGATGAACGCTTTTGCAAGTGCGATCCTGCACGGTACCCCGCTCGTTGCCAACGGCATTGAGGGCATCAACGGACTCACCATCTCCAACGCGATGCATCTTTCCGCATGGCAGGACAAAACGATCACACTCGCAGAGCTTGACCATGAAGCATTCTACAACGAGCTGATGAAGCGCGTGGCAACCTCCAAGCGCAAAACCAATGTCAAAGAAACGATCGCTGCCGATATGAGTGATACCTTCGGCTCGAAAGCAAACTGATTTTTGATCGCAAATAGCATAAAAAACTCGTATGCGAATGTGTCGGGTTCTTAAGGATAGTTTTATCTAATGAGATAACAACCAAATAAGCGACTACTGACAAAGGCTCCCTTGTGTAAAGGGAGCTGTCAGCGAAGCTGACTGAGGGCTTGTTTTGGTGCAAATTTTAACTTTTACAATCCCTCCGTCACGGCTACGCCGTGTACCTCCCTTTACACAAGGGAGGCTTTTTTTGTTTGTCTGCAAGTGCAAGTGCGCACTTACTCACCACGGAACGTGGTGGTGCGATTAAAGAATGCTTATAGAAGTTGGGTTCTGCCGCATCAACCAAAAGTGGAATTTACCCCCAAAGTGAGTTGCTTGAAAACGATATTGATTCATGATATAATTATTACAACAGAGGCCGCTGTTAATCTAATTGAAACGAGGAAATAGTATGATTAACCTTGGAAATAAAATACGTGCTCTCCGCAAAAAGAAAGGCATTACCCAAGAGCAATTAGCATGTGCCTTGAATATGTCTCCGCAAGCTGTCTCAAAATGGGAGATGGGTGCAGGATACCCTGACATCGCTCTTCTTCCCGTAATTGCTGCATATTTTGGTGTAAGTTTGGATGTTCTGTTTGATTACGATGCAACTAACATTGAAGAAAAAATTATGGAAATCCTTTATAGCTCACGCGGCGGTGCGCCGTTTGATGTAGCACAAAAACGTCTGCTTGAAGGAATAGCCGCTTACCCAAGTGCAGATATTCTCAAAAAAGAACTTCTCATGCAATATGAAATGCAAATGAGATATCACGGTTGTCCCGAGTTAAAAGAACCGGCTTTAGCTATTGCCAAAAAGCTTATTGCAGAATCTAATGACTATTTTATTGTATCAAGCGCAAAGAACGATATGGCGTCTATCCTAATTATGAACGGTAATTACGAAGAAGCAAAAGCAATTATTGAGTCTATGCCGTATGTCTATAATATTGATATTTATGACAGAATGCGTTGTTCCTCTTATATGCTGAAAGGAGAGGATCGCTTGAAAGGAGCACGTGAGTTTAAGGTTTGGGCACATCAAGATCTTTTTACATGCTGTGAAGATGAAGGACTTGGCTTTTGGGAAATCGGGGATTATGAAAATGCAATTCTTTCATTCGAAGAAGTAGTAAAAGGTATCGAGGTGTTTGCACACCGCGAAGTTCCGGAAGAATATACCTTGCTCAAGCATTATGTATATCAAGCTATTGCTTGTGTAAAAATTGCGGCTTGTCATTATAAATTGGGAAGACTCAAAGAATGTGATAATGCTTTAGAAAAAGCATATAACTTTTTGAAGAACGGATGCAGCGAAGAGATGTGGAATAACAACAACGATTTCTGTATGAAATTCTATCGAGAACCATATCACGAGTTTGGGCTTGACGAATATAAACCTTGTATATAATAAAAATCAGCCTCGGCAAGGTAACACCCTGCCGAGGCTGTATTTTATTAAAACTGTCCTTTGGAGCCCGAGGCTAACGCATACGAGTTTTTTCTTTTATATAAAAATTTCAACCAGATCCACTTGATTTTCTTTTTGCGCAAGTGAGAAACGAAGCACGCCGTCCTCATCGGCAGTCATGCGAAATTCTCGCTTTTCGGGTTTTACCATCTCGGCAAGCGCCGCCGTCTTTTCACGGGTAGAAAGCGCATCGTTTCCGCCATCGAGAAACGCCGTGAAAACGTCGCCCTTGCCCTCGCCCACAGTTTCGCAAAGAATCGTATATTCTTTTCCTGCGACAAGACCGCAAAGTGTGATCTGCGCATCGTCAAGCACTCCGGCAGGAAGCTTTCTGCCGAAATATTTTCGGTTGCCCATATCGGCAAGATCGGGCTTCTGCACATTCCAGAAAAGCATCTGCACACCCTTTTCCGAGCGGCAAACGTAAGCGTCCTCGTCATCACACAAAAGCTCTGTTTCGCCGAGGCGACTCAAAAAGCAATACGCATAATAGGAAGGCTTCGGCAAAGATTGCATGCTCATAAGCCCAAATCCGCCGTGAAACGGCTCTGTAGGCGGTGAATTTTCCTCAAAAATATCCGTAAACGTCCAATAAGACATCATATCGGCAAAGCCTTCGCATCGCTTTAATGTGCGCAGGATATACGGTGCGCTGAAATAACTGTCATGTATCCCATCGGTCGAAGAATATGAGCTTGACCATTCGGTGATGATCAGCGGGATCCCCCATGCTTTACATTTCGCGCCATGGTGTCGGATCTCATCGGAAACCTTATCTACCTTTTTCAGCACGACGATCGCGTTGCCATCGGGATCAAAATCACCCTTCACGCCATAGGAATGGCTCGTAAGAAAATCCAGCGGGATATCCTTTTCACGGCAATGCGCCACCATCTCATCAAGCCACACCATGCCTGCCGTTGCAGGGCCGCCGACCTGATATTCAGCGCAAACACGCTTCACGGCCAAAGCCGCGCTGTCATACAGCGAAAAATAAGCGTTCATATTTTTGTATTCCGTGAAAAATCCGGGGTGATTCGGCTCGTTCCAAACCTCAAAATACCACGTTTTCACTTCTTCTTTTCCGTAGCGAAGCGTAAAGTGACGCACAAGCGTCTCCACAAGCGCTTCCCATTCGGAAATATCCTTTGGCATGGATTTATTCATCTTCCACCAGAAGACGTATTCCTTTTCTTTTGCCATCGTGTCCGGCATCAGACCAAGCTCCACCACGGGGCGCAGTCCGATATCGAGGAGCATATCAAAAAGCAGATCTACGTATTGGAAACAAAACGTAAGCTTCCCATTTTCATCGCGGCGCACCACATTCATTTCTTCATGAAAAAGTCCGTGAAAGCGAATATAACGAAAAGCACATTCGCGCTGGATCCTTTTCAGTTGCTCCATAACGGGATATCGCATGACCTCTCCTGCCCGTCCTGCACCGATGCAGGCGGAAAAAAAGCGGTTCAGCATTCCCTTTTCTTTTGCAATATCTGCACAAATCGTTCTCATAGGCTCACTCCCATTTTGCATAGATCAAAACATTATTGTTGCTGACGATGATCTTCGTAAAATCAAAAGGCTTTGTCAGCGCCTCGTCCGCATACCAGCCAACGAAGGTCTTTCCTGCCTGTGCCGCCGGGATCGGCTCATGGAAGGATGCCGCTGTTGTGGTGTCATCGGTAACATTGCCGCAACCGACCAGCGTCCCCACAGCAAGGAGTGCCGCTAAAATAGCGGAAAGCTTCCGTTTCATAAAAAATCCCTCGCTTTTTTGAAAAAATCATTTATTCTGCGTATATTTTATGGTATACTGTATAAGAAGATTATAACGCAATCGAAAGCAAAAGTCAAATAATACGAAAATATTTTATCAACACATAAAAAGAAAGGTACGGTTTCGCATTATGTCGAAGATCACTTGGAAAGGCGGTGCGCTCATCGCGCCGATCCCGCCGGCTATGGTTTCCTGCATGGGTACCGACGGCAAGCCCAATATCATCACCGTCGGCTGGACGGGGATCCTCTGCACACACCCACCGAAAACCTATATCTCCGTTCGTCCCGAACGCCATTCCTACGCGCTCATCAAAGAGAGCGGCGAATTTGTCATCAACTTGACAAGCACAGAGCTTACTCGCGCCGCAGACTTTTGCGGCATGCGCACCGGACGCAAGGTGGATAAATTCAAAACCATGAATCTCACGCCCGAATTTGCGGAAGATTTCGAAAACTTCTCCTGTCCTGCCATCGCCGAGGCACCGATGTCCATCTATTGCAAGGTAAGCGATATCGTGCCGCTCGGCTCGCATGATATGTTCATGGCAGATATCGTGGGCATTCGCCTTGATGAAGAGCTCATGGATCAAAACGGAAAACTTTGCATCGAACGCGCAGAGCTTGCCGCTTTCGCTCACGGAGAATATTTCGAGCTTGGCAAGAAGATCGGAAATTTCGGTTTTTCCGTCGTGAAAAAGAAGAAAAAGCCGCAAGGCACGCCCCAACCCAAAGCAAAAAAAGAAAAATGATGAAAAAACGTCCTCTCCCGCCACAACACAGGAGAGGACGCTTTCTATTATATTAAGAGGAGAACAATTGAGCATTTATAAAAAGAAGAAAAATCCTGCCGATTGCGCCAAAGAAGCAGGCGAAGAACCAAAGGTGACACCTTTGTCAAGACGCTTGACGATCGGACGCACGATGGCCTTGCCGAGTGCTGTGACAGCGTCAAAAATGAGTGCAACAGGCATCAGCACGAGCAAAAGAAGGCGAAGCAGCTTTCTTTTTTTCTCCGCGCGGCGCTTTGCCGCTCTTTCTTTTTCAGCTTGTTTATGTAAATAGGCAAGCGGAAGCGCGACCGAATAGGAATGAACATTGCAGCCTTCTATCATTTGACATTCAAAACTTTTCATATTAAGAACCTCCGTTTTTACCGTTTGTTATCGTTTACGGTTACATTATACAACCGTTTGCGGTAATTGTCAATACTTTTTCGACATTTTTTACCTTTCGTGGTTATTTTTTTGAAATATCTCTTTACAAAACCGCTTTTTCATGTTAAAATATTACCGTAAACGATAATATTCGGAGGTTTTGTACCATGAGTATGAAATGGTTGGAAAACATCAAAAAATTGAAAAAAGAACGTGGAATGACCAACGAAACCCTCTCTGCGGCGTCGGGCATTTCCATCGGCACATTAAATAAACTTCTCAGCGGCGCGACTGCGGATCCTAAGCTCTCCACCCTTCGCCCCTTGGCGGCGGCGCTCGAATGTTCACTCGATGAGCTTCTCGGCGACGCTCAAGGTGAAAATGAATTTCCTGCACCCCTGCTCAAAAAATACCAAGCGCTCGACAGCGAGGGAAAAGACGAGGTGGAAAACACCATTGAAAAGGAATACCGCCGCGTTTGCAAGGAACGCGCACTTCCCTATTCGCTGGAAACGCCTTCGATCTATAAAATCCGCCTTTACGATATCCCTGCTTCCGCAGGTACGGGCGTTTATCTTTCGGGCGATGATTACAGCGAGATCTCCGTTTATGCCAACAGCATGACAGGAGAAGCGGATTTTGCCATTCGTGTTTACGGCGACAGTATGATGCCGCGCTATGAAAACGGCGACATTCTGCTCGTTTCCCGTACGAATACCGTGGAGATCGGCGAGCTCGGTATCTTTTCTCTGGGCGGCGAAAGCTACTTCAAAAAGTTCGGCGGCGATCGCCTCATTTCCTTAAACCCTGCCTACAAGGATATCCGTCTTGATGAAAACGTGGAGATCACCTGCTTTGGCAAGGTCATCGGTAAGCTGAAAAAATAAACGCACTTTTTAGGAGCGAACCTCGTTCGCTCCTATTTCTTTTTCGGAAAAAGAAGCCTTGTTTCCTCGCGGATCTCGCGACGAAGCCAAAAAACAGCGGTGAGATTCAGCACCGTCATCAGCGCCGTCACAAGATCCGAAGCCGCCCACACGGAGCGCTCGGGCATCACGGCGGCAAACACGGTGGAAAGACAATAAAAACCGAGATAGACCTTCTCCGCCGAAGGCCATGCCGTGAAATACGCAAGACATCGCTTCCCGTAATATCCCCAGCAGATCACCGTGGCAAAAGCAAACGCCGCGATGGAAATGCTGATAAAGTACGATGCCTTTTTCCCATAATAAAGAGAAAAGGAATAGATCACAAGGAGCATGCCGTTTTCTGTGATAAAATCCTCTCCGCAAGCGAGCAAAATGACAAGGCCCGTCAACGTGCAAAGCACGATCGTATCAAAGAAAACCTCAAAGATACCGAAAAGACCTTGCTTTGCCGGGATCTTGGTTTCTGCACCGCCGTGTGCCATCGGCGCCGTTCCTGCGCCGGCTTCATGCGTAAACGCGCCCTTTGCCACACCCTCGCGCAGTCCTTGTGAGAAAAGAAACCCCAGCGTGCCGCCAAAAGCGCTGTCGGCGCGGAATGCTCGATCGAAAATGAGTGCAAATACAGTCGGCAGATGCTCCCATTCTAAAAACACGATGCGCATGGAGAAAAAAATATAGAGCACGCTCATCACGGGGATCACGACCGCTGTCACCTTGGATACCCCTCTCGCTCCCGAAAGCAAGATCACAGCGCAAAGCGCCGCAAAAACAATCCCGATAAAGAGCGGCGGTAAATGAAAGGTCGTACAGACGGCAACGGAAGCGGCATTCATCTGCACCATATCTCCCATGGCAAATGCGGCAAAAAGCCCCGTTCCTGCAAAGGCCGCCGCCAACCGTTTGCCGAGTTTTCCGCCGACACCGTTTTTCATATAATACATCGGACCGCCGACAAAATCGCCCTTTTCCGTCTGCCGATAGCGAAGTCCAAGCACAATTTCGGCATATTTGAGTATCATGGAAAACAGGGCGGATATCCACATCCAGAAAAGCGCGCCTGCGCCGCCGAGAGAAAGCGCCACCGCCACACCCACGATATTCCCCACACCGAGCGTCCCGGCAAGAGAGAGGGAAAGCTCGAAAAGCGGCGAATGCTTGGCATTTTTTTCACGGGTGAGCATATATTTCACCGTACGGATCGGGTGTCGGACAAAAAACCCGTCCAGATAGAAAAAGAAAAAAAGTCCGCTTGCGATCAAAACGGCAGGTAAAAGAAGGCCCGTACCACTCGCGATCGCCGCGCGGAAAAATCCCAAAAATATCGCCTCCCCCTTCAAAAGATTTCACCTCATTTATATGCAAAAAGGGGGAAAAACTTTCCCAAAGAGGAAAAAAACGAAAAAACGACAAAATTTTAGCACTCGATAAAAGGAAAAATATGAATTTACTGTTAAAATTCAAATTTTTTTCAAAAAACACTTGATTTTTTTGCCGTATCGTATTAAAATAGGCGTAGCAATTAGCACTCAAGGCTTTTGAGTGCCAACAATATCGCTAAAAATTTATCATTAAAATAAACGGAGGAATCCATTATGACACTCAAGCCTCTTTCCGACCGCGTCGTTGTGACCATGGTCGAAATGGAAGAAACCACAAAGAGCGGCATCATTCTCACCGCTTCCGCAAAAGAAAAACCCCAGGTTGCAGAAGTCATTGCTGTCGGCCCCGGCATGATGCAGGACGGTAAACTCGTTCCCATGACCGTAAAGGTTGGTGACAAAGTCATCACAAGCAAATATTCCGGCACAGAAATCAAGCTCGACGGCAAGGATTACATCATCGTTTCCCAGAGCGACATTCTCGCAATCGTAGAATAATTTATTTTTAGGAGGATTACGCAAAATGGCAAAGACAATTTTGCACGGTGTTGACGCAAGAAACGCGCTTCAGCACGGCATTGATAAACTCGCAGATACCGTTAAGATCACAATGGGCCCCAAGGGCAGAAACGTTGTTCTTGACAAAAAATACGGCGCTCCCCTCATCACCAATGACGGTGTGACCATCGCAAAAGAGATCGAACTCGAAGACAGCGCTGAAAACATGGGCGCACAGCTCGTAAAAGAAGTTGCTACCAAGACCAATGACGCCGCAGGTGACGGTACCACCACCGCTACTCTTCTTGCGCAGGCGCTCATTCGTGAAGGCATGAAGAACGTTGCTGCAGGCGCTAACCCCATGGTGATCCGCAAAGGTATCTCCAAGGCTGTTGACAAAGCAGTAGAAAGCCTCATCAAAAACTCCAAGAAAGTCAGCGGTTCTCTCGACATCGCCAGAGTCGGTGCGATCTCTGCAGGCGACGAAGAAGTTGGTAAGCTCATCGCAGACGCAATGGAAAAAGTTACTTCCGACGGCGTTATCACCGTAGAAGAATCCAAATCTGCTGAAACCTACTGCGAAGTTGTAGAAGGTATGCAGTTTGACCGTGGTTATATCTCCCCCTACATGGTAACTGACACCGACAAGATGGAAGCTGTTATCGACGATGCTTTCATTCTCATCACCGACAAGAAGATCTCCAACATTCAGGATCTCCTTCCCCTCCTCGAACAGGTTGTTAAGGCTGGTATGAAGCTCGTAATCGTTGCAGAAGATATCGAAGGCGAAGCACTCACCACTCTTATCCTCAACAAACTCCGCGGCACCTTCAACTGCGTTGCTGTCAAAGCTCCCGGCTTTGGTGACAGACGCAAAGAAATGCTCCGTGACATCGCGATCCTCACAGGCGGTCAGGTCATCACCAGTGAACTCGGTCTTGAACTCAAGGACGTTACCCTCGCAGAACTCGGCCGCGCACGCCAGGTTAAAGTTACCAAAGATAACACCATCATCGTTGATGGCGCAGGTGATCAGACAGAAATCGCTTCCCGCGTAATGCAGATCCGTGCCGCTATCGAAACCACCACTTCTGAATTTGACAGAGAAAAACTCCAGGAAAGACTTGCAAAACTCGCAGGTGGTGTTGCTGTTATCA
>CAYXQF010000034.1:0-21068 GCA_964466625.1 uncultured Lachnospiraceae bacterium
CGTCTAACGATCGAGCTTTTTTCCGCACGAAATCGCGCCGCAAATTCCTGCACGCGCGCATAATGCGTTTTTTTCTCCGCTTCCATCGTGGGAGAGGTCGCATCATAGCCATGAAGAAGACCGAGCACCATGAGCGATGCGCTGACCGTACCGCAGACCTCGCGCATACGTCCCATGCCGCCCCCAAAGGAAGACGCCATCAGCATCGCCGTTTTTTCGTCAAGTCCCGTAAGATCGGAAAAAGCAAGCAACACTGCCTGCGAACAGTTATAGCCTTTTAAGAAATTTTCTCTTGCCATATCAGCGCGATCTGCCATAAACCCCCCATGATTTGCATTTCTTTACAGAAAATTATAGCACCCGAAGCGCTTTCTGTCAAGAAATCATGGATTTTTTACATTTTGCCCATAGACATTTCCCTGCATAATGTTGTATAATAAAAGTATGGAATCAAAAAACTTAAAAGAAAGGTAAGGCAGGCTTATGTATAAGATTTTGGAACTCAATCCTCAACTCGAACCCTTTGCGTCATATATTGATAAGCGAATGGAGCTTTATAAAGCGACCAAGAAAACGTTGCTCACCAAAACAAAAACACTCTGTGATTTTGCCAATGCGCATGAATATTTCGGTTTCCATCATGTAAACGGCGGTTGGTACTATCGCGAATGGGCGCCCGAAGCGCATTCGCTGTATCTTACAGGTGATTTCAACGGCTGGAACAGAGAATCCCACCCACTCACACGCTTGGAAAGCGGAAACTGGGAAATTTTTCTTGCGAGTGATGAAGCGCTTTGGGAAGGTTGCAAAGTGAAAGTCGTTGTGAACTCCAACATCGGCAAAAATGACCGCATTCCGCTTTATGCGCGCCGCGTCGTGCAAGATCCCCAAACGACCTCTTGGTGCGCAGAGATCGTTGACGATGCAAAAGCTTTCAAGTGGACGGACGAAGACTTTGTTGGTGATGATAAGCTTTTCATTTATGAAGCGCACATCGGTATGTCCGCAGAGGAAGGCAAGGTCAATACCTATCGCGATTTTGCAGACAACGTTCTGCCTCGCATCAAAAAAGCAGGCTATAACACCATTCAGTTGATGGCGATCATGGAACACCCTTACTACGGCAGCTTTGGTTATCAGGTTTCCAATTTCTATGCCGCGTCCAGCTGGTTTGGCGAACCCAAGGAACTCAAACGCCTTGTAAATAAAGCACATAAAATGGGAATTCGTGTCCTGCTTGACCTCGTTCACTCTCACGCCGTGAAAAACCATGACGAGGGTATCAATATGTTCGACGGCACGGTCTGGCAATTTTTCCATGACGGCATGAAAGGCGAACACCCTGCGTGGGGTACCAAATGCTTTAACTACGGTCATCATGGGGTACTTCATTTCTTGCTTTCCAACTTAAAATTCTGGCTCACAGAATATCATTTCGACGGTTTCCGTTTTGACGGTATCACCTCCATGCTCTATCATGATCACGGTCTTGGCGTCAGCTTTGACAATGACAACAAATATTTCTCTGAAAATACACATACGGAAGCGATCACCTATCTCCAACTTGCCAACGAGCTGATCCGCGAGGTAAAGCCAAGTGCAATCACCGTTGCGGAAGATATGTCGGGTATGCCCGGCATGTGCTTGCCGATCGAGGACGGCGGCATCGGTTTTGATTACCGCCTTGGCATGGGACTTCCCGATATGTGGATCCGTACTGTCAAAGAAAAGACAGAGTATGAATGGGAGCTCGGCAAAATGTGGGGCGATATGTGTCTGCGCCGTCCGGGTGAAAACACCGTCGCTTACGTGGAAAGTCACGACCAGGCACTTGTCGGGGACAAAACGATGATCTTCCGACTTGCCGACGCCGCCATGTATACCGATATGGAAAAATTGTGTCATAATCCCGTCATTGACCGCACCATCGCGCTACATAAGATGATCCGTCTTTTCACGCTTGCCGCAGGTGGCGAAGGATATCTTAACTTCATGGGCAATGAATTCGGACACCCCGAATGGATCGACTTCCCTCGCGAGGGCAACGATTGGAGCTTCCACTATTGCCGCCGCCAATGGAGTCTTGTGGAAAACGATCTTCTGAAATATCAGTGGCTTGGTGAATTTGATCACGATATGATCAAGACCGCCAAGAAGAACGAGCTCTTTGCACAAAGAATGGGCGATCTTCGTTTGATCCATGAAGAAAAGAAGCTTCTCGTTTTCTATCGAAACGGTTTGCTTTTCGCCTTCAATTTCCACCCGACAGAATCTTACACGAATGTTCTCGTACCGCTTCCGAATAACGCAGATTACACCGTGGTGCTTTCCTCCGATGATGAAAAGTTCGGCGGTTGGAATCGCATTGAGCACATCAAATACCCTGCCAAACGCTTTGAAAATAATTATTTTACAGAGCTTTATCTGCCTGCGCATACAGCCGTTGTGCTGAAAGAAGGCAGAATCCGCAAAAGAAAATAAGTGATTTTATGACGGCTTGCAAAAAAGCAAGCCGTCATTTTTCTTTTTGCGCAAAATACGACAAAAAGATTGACATTCGCTTGCTTTCTATGGTAGAATATCTTTGACTAAAATACATTTTTGGGAGGAAATAAAAATGCCCAGACAGTTTAAACCCGTTGATGAATCTCTGTTTAAAACAGAACCCTGCATTACCCGTTATCCCGAAACCATTCTTTCCCGTAAAGACGTTCCCTATCGTTCCGCACTTACCTTCAATGCGGGCGTTTTGAAGCGTGAAAACGGCGAATACGTAATGATCTTCCGCAATGATATCGGTGATTATGACAAACAGATCCTCGAAGGCACCAACCTTGGTCTTGCTTTCTCCAAAGACGGTATCCATTGGAACGTTGATCCCGAACCTTGCTTCGCCATGAAAGACGATGAGATCATGCGCGTATACGATCCTCGTATCACCGAAATTGACGGTGAATACTGCATGTGCTTTGCTGTTGACACCAAGCACGGTGTTTGCGGCGGTATGGCAACCACAAAAGACCTCAAAAATTTTGACGTCAAATCCATTTCCGTTCCCGAAAATCGTAACATGGTTCTTTTCCCTGAAAAGATTAATGGCAAATACGTTCGTTTGGAACGTCCCATGCCCGTATATTCCCGCGGCGGCGACGTTTTCGATATTTGGATCTCTGAATCTCCCGACCTTGTTTACTGGGGCAATTCCAAGCTCGTGATGGGCGTGGAAGACGTACCTTACTGCAATGACAAGATCGGTCCCGGTGCGCCCCCGATCAAAACCGATAAGGGTTGGCTTATCATTTTCCACTCCGTTGACGTAGATCCGAATCGCGGCAAAAACGGCTGGGAAAAAGCTTGGAAAAAGCGCTACGTTATCGGCATCGCGCTTCTCGACCTCGAAGATCCGTCCAAGGTGATCGGTATGTCGAAAAAACCGCTCATGGTTCCCGAAGGCTATTGGGAATTGGAAGAAGGTATGCGAACCAACGCACTCTTCCCCTGCGGTATGCTTCTTGAAGATGACAATACCGTTCGTATCTATTATAGCGCAGGCGATGCGATCGTAAGAATGGCAACAGCAAAGCTTGACGATCTTCTCGCGCTCTGCACCGAACCCAGACAGTATGAAAAAACCGAAGGTTAAGGAGCTCTGTCATGGTAAAATTTATTGAAAACGGTTCTCCGTCTGTTGTCGGCGCGTTCGGCGAAAGAGAAATCCTTTACGCGTTCCACGACATCGACGGCACACATTCCCTTATTCGTGATTGGCCGCCCGTCATGAGTATCGTACTCGATTACGTATCGAACGGCGGCGTTCCCGAAGGCTATGACAGCGATGAAAACGTGAAAAAGCTCGTTTCTCTCGCAGGTACAAAGCCCCTTCCCGAAACAGATAGCTTCTGTATCGAATCCGCAGGTCTTTCCGCTTTGACACAGATGGAATGGTCTATCCGCCGTGCCATCGATGCAGGTCACATTGACATTCCTTGTGACAAAGAAGAAAACCGCGTAAAGATCGAAATGATCCGAAAAGGTGAAGAAATCTTTGAAACACCTGACACCCCTGAAATGACCGAATTTCTTACGGTACACACCCCCCGTCTTTTCAAGTTCTATGAAAAGGTGCTCAACGGTTTCTGCCGTGATAAAAATCTGGAGCTTGCGAAAACCGATCCTGACCGTTTCATCGTAGACGGCTCTAAAGAATTTTTGGCATATCTCCATGAACATGGTGTGAAAAACTATTTTGTGACAGGCGCCGTTGTGGAAAAAGGCATGGGTATGCACGAAGAAGTAGAAACACTCGGTTTTGAGATCGGTGAGGGCAAGATCATTGAGGATCTGATCGGTTCCACATGGACAGACAAGATCCCGAAAGATCAGATCATGGAAAAGCTTCTTGTGACCCTCGGCGCGGACGGTAAAAACGTCCTTGTCATCGGTGATGGCAGAAGTGAAATTTCCGCAGGCGTGAAAATGGGCGCACTTTGTGTCAGCCGCCTTGAGAAAAATGACACCTTCCGTCGCAATCTTCACAAACAGCTTGGCACGAATATTCTCGTGGAAAGCTATCATGAGGAAGATTTCAAGAGCTTGATGAAATAAATCCATTGCTCCCTACCGCACCCAGCATAGCAAACAGGTAAAAAAATGAAAAGCGACAGCACGTTTGCTGTCGCTTTTTTGCACCCATCTCTTGCGAAAAAATGAAAAATATGATATCCTTATACATAAGAACAAAAGACATTTTCCGCATAAGAAAGGATAGACATGGCAAAATTATATTTCAAGTACGGAGCGATGGGCTCCTCCAAAACAGCAAACGCACTGATCACAAAATTCAATTATGAAGAGCGCGGCATGAAAGTATGGCTGATCAAGCCGGCTATCGATAAGCGCGACGGCGCTGACATTGTGCGTTCTCGCATCGGGCTTCATGAAAAAGCTTACGTCGTATCGCCCGACACCGATATCTATCAAACGTTTCAAGATCATCGCGATTGCCACGTTATCATCGCGGATGAATGTCAATTTTTCACAGCGAAACAAATCGATGAATTGCGTCAAATCGTTGATGAATTTGAAGTTCCCGTTCTCTGCTTTGGCCTTCGTACCGATTTTGTGACAAATCTTTTTGAAGGCAGCCGCAGACTTTTTGAAGTCGCGGATTCCATTACAGAAACAAAAACCATCTGTGCTTGCGGCAAAAAAGCGATCGTCAATGCCAGAATCGATAGCGATGGAAACGTCATCACCACAGGCGGTCAGATTCTTCTCGGCGGCAATGACGCGTATATTGCCATGTGTCACAGCTGTTGGGTAAAAGCACAGAAAAAAACGGAAAGTGAGGATACGCCATGAAGCATGACAACATCATGATCATCGGTGTTGCAGGAGGCACGGGCAGTGGCAAAACAACGCTCGCAAAGCACATCGCCGACGCATTTGGCGATCTTGTGACTGTGATCACACATGACAGCTATTATCGCGCGCAAAATGAAAAAACTTTTGAGGAACGCTGTCAGCAAAATTACGATCACCCCGATGCTTTTGAAACAGAGCTTCTTCGTCATCATTTGGATATGCTCGCGGAAGGAAAACCTGTGGACGTTCCCTGCTATGACTACACCACGCACAACCGCTCCGACCGCACCGTAAAGGCAGAACCGCGAAAGGTGATCGTTTTGGAAGGGATCCTTATCTTTTCCGACAAGGAACTGCGCGACCGCATGGATCTCAAAATCTTTGTGGATACCGATGCAGACGAGAGAATTTTGCGCCGTATCAAGCGCGATATGGAAGAACGCGGACGCTCGCTCGAATCCGTTATTTCGCAGTATCTGGACACCGTAAAACCTATGCATGAAGCATTCGTAGAGCCGTTCAAACGCTTTGCAGACGTCATCATTCCCGGCGGCGGCTCCAATCCTGCGGCGGTGGATATGGTTCTCACACGCATTCGCAAACAGCTTGATTCGGAAATAGGATAAGAAAAAGCGGGCAAATGCCCGCTTTTATTATGCCGCCAAACGTTCGCCCCACATAAAGAGCCCTCTTTTGGTATCCACATAAGGAAGATACGCCGCTTGCGGAAGTTTTTCAGAAAGATGATCGAAAACAGTGGGAACATAAGGCGTGGGATTATAATTTTCATTGCTGGAGATTTCTCCGCCGCCCGTGATATTGCCAAACATCGCTCCCCAGCCGCCATAATAGTTCAGATATTCCTGAAAATCATTGTAGTGATTATAGGTATAAAAAACGAATTTTTCATTCGGATCAATGATGGCATCACCGTTTTTATCATAGCGTGTGTAAACGATGCGTGCCGCGCCGCGGGTAATGGTCTTGCCATCGTTATAAATTTTCACGGTATAGCGAGGATCACAATCAGTACCTGTTGTGCCGATGTCGATCTCATAATAAGAAAGCTCACCGCCGCAACCGCTGATATCAGGAAGCACAGGCTCATAAGGATATTTCTCAGTGTTTCCGCTAAACTCCGTGTGATTGAGGCGCAAATATTCACCCCAGATGCTGTTTTCAGGCTCCATATTTTTCCCTTTCACATAGTTGGCAGGAACGTCACCGAAGGCATAAACATATGCCGCCACTTCTTCAAGCGTGATATAACCGCCGCCGCGATAGATGCGGAAAACTTCTTCCCCATAAGCGTCCACAACAACGTAAGTATTCTCATCAAGATATCTTGTTTCTTCGTTGCGGATATAAACACCGCTTTTTTGCGGACGATAGACGGAAAGCATCGGTGCCTGATCGGGAACGGTGAGTTCCCCCGAAAGAAGCCCCAAGCGAGAACGCTCACAAGCGTCCGTGTAGCTGTCCGCAGGTGAATAGTCTTCATAAAAAGCCGCTCTTTCCACGTCGTCCATGGTGTCGGGATCGTTTTCGATCACGATAATGCGGATCGCATCAGAGAAATTACCGCAGGAAACAGTCATCGTCGTTTTACCGACGGCAAGTGCTGTCACGCAGCCATTCTTGTCCACCAAAACAGCCGTCCCGGTAGCCGCAAATCGCAATTTCGCATTGTTGATTTCATCAGCACTCGTTCGAATCTGCACCGACGTCCCCACTTCAAGTGTCAGCTCTTCCCCATTCAAAATGGTAAGCTCGCTCAGATCATTCGGCACACTGTTTATGAAAATATAGACCATTGCCAAAACCGCAATCAAAACGGAAACGGCACTGCAAACGATCTTTTTATTTTTACTGAATTTCGTCATATTTCGTCATCTTCCTTTCCCAAGGTTCCCTTTTATTTTACATCATAAACCACATCGCCGTCAAGCCGTTCATGAAAAAAACACCCTTTCGCAAAAAACGAAAGGGTGAAATTTTTCAGTCTTCCAAAAGCTTTTGAAGTTTGGAAATCTTATCCTTTTTCCCCTCGGGCAGATGTCCGAACGGGAAAACAAGGTTCATCGTGTCATATTTGGTTTGGCAGATCTTGCGGAACGGCAAAAGTTCCGTTTTGTCCACGCAAGCATGCGCTTTTATGATCTTTTTGAGTGCCAAGATATTTTCATTGTCATCATTCACCGTGGGAATAATGACTTGACGGATCGTGGTTGGAATTTTCTTTTCATCAAGATAAGCCAGAAAATCCAGCGGTGCTTTCATATCGCACCCCACGTTTTCAAGATAAAGCGCATCGTTTGTATATTTGATATCGAGAAGCACACGATCCGTTTCCGAAAGCAAAGCTTTCACAGAATCATTCCATATACTGCCCGAAGTATCAAGACAAGTGTTGATGCCTGCCGCATGACAAAGGGAAAAGATCTCATGCGCAAAATCCGCTTGCAAAAGCGGTTCTCCGCCCGAAAGCGTAATGCCGCCTTCCCTGCCGAAATATTCTCGGAAACGCAAGACTTTTTTCACAATTTCATCGGCAGAATAGACCGTGCCGCTTCCCATATCCCAAGTGTCGGGATTATGGCAGCATTTGCATCTGAGATTACAGCCTGCGAAAAACACCACAAAGCGTACACCGGGGCCATCGACCGTGCCCAGACTCTGAAAGGAATGGATACGTCCTGTCATCGTTTTTTACATGGTTTCGTGGAAGGTACGGCTGATAACTTCTTTTTGATGCTCACGGGAAAGCTTGTTGAAGTTTACGGCATAACCGGAAACACGAATGGTAAGATTCGGATAATCATCGGGATTTTCGTATGCTTTCATCAGCGTTTCGCGATTCAATACGTTTACGTTGATATGGTGAGCGTTCTTTGCAAAATAGCCGTCAAGGATCGCAACCAAATTATCCACACGTTCTTCCTCCGTCTTGCCAAGCGCATCGGGTGTGATGGAGAAGGTGTTGGAAATGCCGTCACGACAGTCATCGTAGCTGATCTTGGCAACAGAGTTGAGCGATGCAAGCGCACCGTTTTCTTCTCTGTTGTGCATGGGGTTAGCACCGGGAGCAAAAGGTTCGCCGCTCTTTCTGCCGTCGGGTGTTGCGGCGGTATTCTTACCGTACATAACGTTCGAGGTGATCGTGAGAACGGAAAGCGTATGTTCCGCGCCTCTGTAGGTCGGTGTCTTACGAAGCTCGGTGATCACTTTATGTGCCATATCCTTCGCAATGAGGTCAACGCGGTCATCATCGTTGCCGTATTTCGGGAATGCACCGGTTGTTTCAAAATCGGTGATAAAGCCGTCCTCATTTTTGAGGGGCTTCACGTTTGCAAATTTAATAGCGCTGAGAGAGTCCGCAACAACAGAAAGACCAGCTACACCAAACGCCATAAATCTGCCCACTTTTGTATCGTGAAGAGCCATCTGTGTCTTTTCATAAGCATATTTATCATGCATATAGTGGATCACGTTCATGGTGTTGACGTAAAGACGGCTGAGCCATGCAATATAGATCTCATAGCGAGCCATCACTTCTTCATAATTCAGCGTATCGCCCTCAAGAACGGGCATCTGAGGACCGATGTGCATCTTGCTGCTGGTATCATAACCGCCGTTGATCGCGATGAGAAGGAGCTTGGGAAGATTGCAGCGCGCACCGAAGAACTGCATTTGTTTGCCGACTCTCATTGCGGAAACACAGCAAGCGATCGCATAATCGTCGCCGTAGATGGGGCGCATGATATCATCGTTTTCATACTGAATGGAGTCGGTATCCGCAGAAACCTTTGCGCAGAATTTCTTGAAGTTTTCAGGAAGATCCTTCGACCAGAGAACCGTGAGGTTGGGTTCGGGAGCGGATCCGAGTGTATAAAGTGTATTCAGTACGCGATAGCTGCTCTTGGTAACGAGCGTTCTGCCGTCCTCACCAACGCCGCCAACGGCTTCGGTGATCCACATGGGATCGCAGCCGAAAAGCTCGTTGTATTCGGGGGTTCTGAGCTGACGCGCCATACGGAGCTTCATAACGAAATCGTCCATAAGTTCCTGTGCGCTCTCTTCCGTGAGTGTACCGTTTGCAAGATCACGTTCAATATAAATATCAAAGAATGTGCTGACACGGCCAAGCGACATTGCCGCACCGTTCTGCTCTTTGATCGCACCGAGATATGCGAAATATGTCCACTGGATCGCTTCTCTTGCGTTTTTTGCGGGCTGGCTGATGTCATAGCCGTACATTGCAGCCATTTCTTTCATATAACCAAGAAATGTGATCTGCTGGAAAAGCTCTTCCGCAAGACGAACTTCTTCGGTATTGAAATCGTTCATAGCAAGCGCTTTTTTGTCTTTTTTCTTTTCTTCGATGAGTTTATCCACACCGTAAAGAGCAACGCGGCGATAGTCACCGATGATTCTGCCTCTGCCGTAAGCATCGGGAAGACCTGTGATGACGTGGCATTTACGAGCCGCGCGCATCTCGTCTGTATAAGCGCGGAAAACGCCGTCGTTGTGTGTCGTGCGGTAACGGAATTCATTCTTGACTTTATCGGTAAGCTGATAGCCGTAAGCTTCGCAAGCCTGTGTTGCCATTCTCATGCCGCCAAAAGGATTCACGCCGCGCTTGAGAGGACGGTTGGTCTGCACGCCAACGATCAGCTCATTTTCTTTATCAAGGTAACCGGGGGCGTAAGCGGTCAAAGAGGAAGCCTCCGTGGTGTCAATGTCCAAAACGCCGCCAAACTGTCTTTCCACAGCGAAAAGTCCCTGCAATTTCTTCATCAATTTCTCTGTGCGAGGTGTCGCTTTCGCAAGGAAATCTGCGTTTCCGGTATATTCTTTGTAGTTTTGCTGAATGAAGTCACGCACGTTGATCTCATTTTGCCATGCGCCACCCTTAAAACCGTTCCAATTGATGTGTTCCATAGTATTTTCCTCCTTACTAATTCATGAATTGTCTCAATATTGCTTTGAAAAGGAATATTTTGCCAGTCTATAATAAACAAAAAAGGACAATTCAACTTTCGAAAAATTGAATTGCCCAGACGGTCGGCATATATATTTCTACACTCCCCCGCGGTGGTCCGCGCAATCCGTCAGTTATGTAGATTACATTATCATTATACAATAGAAATCTTTTTTTGTCAAGGGATATTGGTCAACGAAAAAACGCTCGCAAACAGCCGTTTTTCTGTGATTATTGGCAAGAACTCTTGCCCCTCGTTTGCCTTTGTGGTATACTGTTAAAAAAACGGAAAGGAAGCTTGCCATGAACGTACTCGTTGCCATAGATTCCTTCAAAGGCAGCATCTCCACCTTTGAAGCAGGAGATGCCGTGTCACACGGCATCAAAAGAGTCTTTCCCGAAGCCGAGGTCACCATCGCCCCTCTCGCGGACGGCGGTGAAGGAACAACGGAAGCAGTGATCCGTGCTACCCATGGGAGAAAAAAGACCGTTGCCGTACACGATCCGCTGGGAAGAGTGATCTTTGCCGAATACGGCATTTTGCAAAATAAAACTGCCGTGATCGAAATGGCACAAGCCGCCGGCATCACCCTGATCGGCGACACACAAAAAGATCCGCTCCACACCACCACATACGGTGTGGGTGAAATGATCGCGGACGCACTAAAAGAAGGTTGCCGTGAATTTTTAATCGGCATCGGCGGAAGCGCCACCAATGACGGCGGCATCGGCATGCTGGAAGCGCTTGGCGTCCGCTTTACCGACAAAAGAGGAAACCGTGTTCCCCGCGGTGCGGCAGGTCTTCGTGAGCTTGCAAACATCAATACCGAAAATATGCTCCCTGCCCTTCGCACGGCGCATTTTTCCGTTGCCTGCGACGTTGAAAATCCTCTCTGCGGAGAAAAGGGTTGCAGTGCCGTTTTCGGCCCGCAAAAAGGCGCAACACCGGAAACGATCCCTCTTATGGACGGCTGGCTTTCCCATTATGCCGCCCTCACCCAAGCATGCAATCCCACCGCCGACCCGGACGCGCCAGGTTGCGGCGCGGCAGGCGGACTTGGCTTTGCGTTTCTTTCTTATCTGAATGCCGAGCTTCGTTCCGGCATCGCGCTCGTGATCGAAGCGACAGGACTCGAACAGCAGATACAAAAGGCAGATATCGTCATCACGGGCGAAGGGCGACTCGACGGACAAACCTGCATGGGAAAAGCACCCGTCGGCATCGCCGCGCTTTCCAAAAAATATGGAAAACCCGTCATTGCTGTTTCAGGCTCGGTCACGGCAGATGCGGTTTTGACACATGCGCACGGCATTGATGCGTTTTTCCCGATCGTGAGAAAGCCATGCTCGCTTGCCGAAGCCATGGATTCTCAAAATACGATGAAAAATCTTGCCGACACCACCGAGCAGATCTTTCGTCTGATACGGACATTTTCCTGCCATATCGGCAAATAATATTTATTTTTTGCTTCATTTGTGCTATACTATAAAGTAGGATATCATCGTTTTCCAAGGAGGTTCTTTTATGAAAAATTCTATTGATCTCAGCGCCCTTTTTAAAATCGGCTACGGTCTTTACGTCGTTACTTGCCGTGACGGTGAAAAAGATAACGGCATGATCCTCAATACGGCGATCCAGGTGACAAACACGCCTGCGCGACTTTCTGTCACGATCAATAAAGCAAATTATTCCCACGACGTCATCAAAAAAACAGGAAAAATGAACGTAAACTGCCTCACCGTGGAAGCACCTTTCAAGGTCTTTGAAGTCTTTGGCTTCCAAAGCGGCAAAGACGTGAATAAATTCGCGGATTGCACGCCCCTGCGTTCCGAAAACGGCTTGATCTATCTGCCAAAATATATCAATGCCTACCTTTCTCTTTCCGTGGAACAATATATCGACCTTGACACACACGGTATGTTTATCTGCACATTGGACGAGGCGCGCGTGATCTCTGACGTGGAATCCATGACGTACAGCTATTATCACAGCAATGTCAAGCCAAAGCCTCAAGCCAAAAAGAAAACGGGCTTCGTTTGCAAGATCTGCGGCTATATTTATGAAGGCGAAATTTTGCCCGATGATTTCATTTGTCCGCTTTGTCTGCACCCTGCTTCGGATTTTGAACCGCTGAAATAACAAGAAAAACAAAGCACCTATATATTTTCTTCCAAAAAACCCGAGATTCCAAAGAATCTCGGGTTTTCATAAATCATTTATAAATTATACGGAAATGCGGATCGTCTTGATTTCAAACGCACGGAACGTCAGATCCACAGCACCGTCAACGACGGGGATCTCTGCCTGTACGTTTTCAAGCATATCACAAGCATAAGCTTTGAAATCCTTTGCGAATGCCGCGTGCAACTTAGTTGTAACAGCAGCTTTCTTGGATTCGTAAAGACGAACGATGATGTCACCACTACCGTCTTCTGCAAGCTTCACGGTATCGATGATGATATTGTCATTATCCATCTGCAAGTAGCTTGCATCGAGCTTACCACCCTGCATAACGGTCGGCTTGATATTCACTTCGTATGCCTGTTTTACAACGTCGGAAGAAGTGAAATCGCCTTCCCATGCGGTGAACGCGTAGGTAAAGTTGTGAACACGGTTATCGGTACGGAGATCAGGGCAAGCACCGGAACGAAGGAGCGTGAGTTCCATGCTGTTGCCGTTGACGGAAATACCATACTTGCAATCGTTCATCACAGCCGCGCCGTGAGAACCGTCACGGAGTGCAGTGTAACGGTGGTTGCAAACTTCAAATCTTTCTTTATCGTAAAGTCTGGAGCGGTGTGTCGGGCGTTCCACGTAACCGAACTGCATTTCATTGATCGCATTTTCTGCATAAACGTCCACAGGGAAACCAACCTTGAGAAGTCTGTGGAGTTCTTTCCAATCAACTTCGGTTTCAAATTCGATTCTCTTCGAATCTTTTGCAAGGCGGATATACTGTGTATAAGTGGAATCAAGAAGTTTACCGGTCACCTTCAGCACCGCTTGGATGCCCTCGGAAACGAGTTCTACGTTGATATCATGTGCGCCTTCGATTTCCTGCAATACGTAGTTGGAGTCGATATCCCAGCCGTCCCATCTTCTCGGAACATCCTTGAAGAGGCGGAAACGGTTCATCGCGCCTGCCGCAAATTCTCTGCCGCTCTCCTTCAGAACAAAGGAAACAACTTCGCCGCGCGCGTTGATCACAGCTTTCACCAAAGCGTTTTCAAGCACATAACCGGCGTCTGTTTTGGTAACAACCACGTTACCTGCATCAATCGCCTGCGCTTCACTTGCGGGAACAAGAGAAACAGCACCGCAGCTCGGAAGTGTTACGACAGCCTTGCCATTTTCAACGGGAACGTAAGTGCCGTCTGCCATGACAGCGCCGTTTTCAAAGCCTTCGGGCAAGGTAATGAGCGCTTTTCTTTCAAAGCCAAGGGAGTTGAACACGGTAACAGCCGCCGCATTCTGATCGCCTTCCAAAAGCTTGTTCTGTGCAGCCTTCAAAAGTTCTCCTGCCTCGCTGATCACTTTATTGTGAAGTTTTTCTGCTTCCACGTAAACTCTTGCGATAGAGGAACCCGGCAAAATATCGTGGAACTGATTGAGAAGAACGTCCTTCCAAAGTGCTTCTGCTTTCGCTGCAGGGTATTCGCCGCCGGCAAGAGCCGCAGGAACTGCCCAGAATTCAAGCTCACGGAGCGCTTCTTCGCTCTTTCTGTTGCCCTTCTTCACGGAAGCCTGAACAGTATACGTACCTCTGTGCGCGGTGAAATAAAGCTCACCGACATAAGTGTTGTTCGGCTTGCCCTTCTGTTCTTCCATATCTTCAAAGAACTCTACGGGATCTGCGATCTTGATCTTTACGCCGCCTTCGAGGTCTTTCTGACGGAGCGCGTATTCAATGTGATCTCTGGTGGGGCCGCCGCCACCGTCGCCATAGCCAAAGGGATAAAGGAATGCGTCCAGATCTCTTGCCTGGCTTCTGTTTTTCCAAACCTCGTTTGCCTCGGTCGGGTGTGTGAAATATTCATATCTCGTGGGAAGGAAGGAGGTGATCTCAGAACCGTCCATGCCTTTCCAAGTAAAGTAATGATACGGGAACGGCTCGCCTTTATTGTAAGACCAGAAAATTTTCTGTGTTACCAAATATTTTACGCCGCAACCGTTAAGGATCTGCGGAAGTGCCGCGGTATAACCGAACGTATCGGGAAGCCAAAGAAGTTCGCTATCCACGTCAAATTCTTCTTTATAATAGCGCTTACCGTATATGAGCTGACGAATGAGCGCTTCACCGCCGGACATATTGGTGTCGGGCTCTACCCACATCGCACCGTCTGCGATCCAGCGGCCGTCTTTTGCGGCTTTCTTGATGCGCTCAAAAAGCTCAGGATAATGCTCGCGAACCATCTCATAGCACGCAGGCTGGCTTACGATAAATTTATAATCGGGATATTCTTCCAAAAGACGAAGCTGTGCAGCAAATGTACGCGCGGTCTTGCGGTAGGTTTCCGCGAGCGGCCAGCACCAAGCAAGGTCGAGATGCGCATTACCGACCGCATAGAAAACAGGCATGGTAGAACCGTTTACTGCTTCCATCGCAGGACGGAGTGCTTCACGCGCTTTCACATAAGAAGCATTTCTGGTTTCTCTGTCTTGCTCAAAGTCCACGATCAAGGTGAACTGTTCCAAGGCATCGCAAATTTTAGATGCGCGAAGCGAAGTATCATCAAGCACGCCGAGCAATCTGTAAAGCGTGTCAATATCCATGTAAAGCTGGTAAGCATCTTCATTCCAGATACCGTAGGTACATTTACCAAGTGTTCTGCGCGCGCCTTCTTTCAGCGGATCCACAAACTGATCACCGTCGGGAAGCACAGGACCGGTATAGCAGCCGTAACCTGCGGTCGCATAATAATGACCTGCGTAGGTTTCCATCAAAATATCATAACGGTCGCCTGCTTTGGCATCTCTTGTCAGATAGTTGTCTACCATGTAATGATGATCTGTCAGAATCCAGTCCGCACGGTAAGTACCAAAAGCCTCACCGTTGACAAAAATCGTCGTTTCTCCGCCGGGATTCAGATTCATGACGATTCTCTTGCCGTCTACGCCTTCGGGAACGACCACACTACCCTTAAACCAACAATATTCCCAGGTTTCGCCCCAAGTATATCCGGGAGCAACAGGTTCAAAATTGCCTTTCAAAGCTTCCTCGGGGGTCAGATATTCTTTTGTTTTGTGAGCAGTCCATGTGATCTCACCGATCGGCTGATAGAGTTCCTGTTTCAAAACCGCGATCCAGTTCTCAATACGGACTTTCCATTCGGAATGCATAATATCCATATGTTGTTTCCTCCTTGCATTTTTGATGCGCTTTCGGCATTTTTAAGCCGCATTTTTCAAGACTTTTCCGTCCTAATCTATATTTTATTATATATGAGAAAGCACAAAATGTCAATGTGCTTTCCGCTGAATCCCGATCTTTTCAAAAGGGATCGGCGCAAAATCCAGAACAAGCGTGGGAAGCACTTCCTCACATAAGCGCGCAAGATCGTTTTCGGGACAAACGTCTAAAAATACGTTATTTTCAACCCGATTTCCAAACCGCGCGTCTTCCCATGCAAAATTGATGTGCATCGGCTTATGATTGATGATCACGTTTCCCGAAATATCCGCGTAATGAGGAAAGCGTTGTTCCGTTTCGGGATCCCAACTCAAATATTTTTCGATCTGCGGATATGCTTTTTTCCAGATCTCACTCTGCCACGCAACCGCCTGCAACCGCTTCATGTGGAGTCCTTCGGGGAGCAGATCGTCCCAATAATGATAGCGGCTGAAATTCACGGACTCCTTGGATTTTGGACAAGCGTCCAAAATCACGTTGCCCGTAAACGTCATGTTGTGTCCGCCGTGCAAAAGAAGTGCTGACTGACAACGCACGAAAATATTTTGTGTGATCGTGCATTTTCCGAGATTGTCATCGCAATACACGGCAAATACGCCAACCTCGCGCGATGCGTCACTTTTAAGATCATGAAAATAATTCCTGCGAACCACGTTTCCCTGCGTTGTGTAATCTCTGCCCGAATAAATGGCAGAGGAATCGTCCGCCGTTTTACAAACGTCATGAATCTCATTGTATTCCATCACGTGCTCATTGCCTTCAAATGCGATCGCCATGTGGGAAGAATCGTGAATACGGTTATGTCGGCAAACGATGCCGACACCGCAAAGGGCAACCGCAGGCTGATAGGTACGGTAGATCTCTGCATAATGATGAACATGATTGTTTTCCACCACGATATGCGAGGGCGTAAGTGTGTTGCGGTCGCCGCCGCTTGTGATCACACCGCCGCGCCCCACGTGATGGATCTCACAATCGTGGATCCGTATATGATTTCCGTGAACCACCATCGCATTCCCTGCCACGTTTTTCACCGTGCATCGCCTCACTGTAAGATGCTCACCCGAAAGTGTCAGCGCGTCCGCGCGCGTTCCCGTAAAAGTGAAGCCGCATAGCGTAAGATGGGAAACGTTTTCCAGCGCCATCACACTTTCTGTCAAAAGTGAAAGTGTGATCTTGGCATTTGCAAGATCGACCGCAGGATACAGATATAAGATCCCCGTGTCCCGATCAAGATACCATTCTCCCGGCGCGTCAAGCTCCTCAAACACATTATAAAAATAGTACGGTGCGTTTGGCTTCATGCCGTAACGGGAAACGAGCTTTGTTTCCATCGCGCCGTTTTCAGCATCAATACGAACGATGGGTGTCGACATATCCGCCCAATTCCATCGGGGATAACCGTAAAACCAAACGTCGTGAAGCGTCTTCCACGAAGCGGCACGTTTTGCCGTCTTGGCATCAAGCTGATAGACGTCCGATGTGGGATTGCGTTTTTTCGCCCATTCGTCGAGCGTATAACGATAAACGATCTTCCCCGTGATCGAAGATTCCAAGCCGTCCCCCTCTCGGATCGGCTCTTTTGTATACAAAAAGCCTTCATTCGGATACCGTGCGATCGTTTGACGGATATCATTCACGAAAAGCTCACACCAAAGCGGCGAGAGCACCACGCCGTCATAATGTTCCCCCGTGTGATGCGAACCCGTGACACACATCTCACCGTAATCCTCGCGGCAAAGTCCAAGTTTCCTAAGATCAATACGAACCACGCGGTCACGGGCTTCCCCATGAAGACGCGCGCGTTCTTCTTCAGTAAGCGGCTCAAAAAAATCTGCCGGAAGTGTCATGCCCCCGTTCAGAACCACTTCGCCTTCTGCCTCATAGGTCACGGGGCAAGACACGATTCCACTGTCACGCGCATCAAAAACAAGATGCCGCACCGCGTATTCTCCTGCCGTAACGCGAACCGTGATAGGTTCCGTCAGTTCTCCTCGGATCTTTTCACGAACGGCATCTCTTGCACGCGAAAGACTCGCAAAGGGCGCCGTTTTTGTCCCCTCATTGTGATCACAGCCGTTTTTGGAAACATAATAAATCATGTCGATCCTCCTATATTTTTCACATGTTCGGTGGAATAGCGTGCCTTCGCACTCCCCAAAAACAATACTTTATACGAGTATCAGTATACCATATCTTTTGTGGATTTGCAATTCCCTTTACGGATGAAAAGCGACATAACTGTTGCATTTCGGGATTCTTTATAGTATAATGAATTTATACCATCCCAAAGGAGTGATGTACGCATGAATCTTTCGATCAATCCAAGACATTTTCTGGAAGCGGCAGTGTGGGAAGAAAAAAGAACGATTTTGGAAGCCATCGAGCTGGTAGCCACGGCAGGTTTTTCTCATTTTGACCTGGAAGCAGACACAGCGCAGGAAGCAGAAATGCTTGCAAACTACATGCACGAGCAAAATCTTTCCGTTATCCAAAGCCATATTCCTTTTAATCGTTATAAAAGAGAACCTTCCGATATTTTTCATCAAAAGGTCATGGACTCTGCTAAAAATGCCAAGATCATGGAAAGCGGAATCCTTGTCGTTCATGCCGATGAATTTGATTATCAGAATGAAGCTTATACCGCGAAAGCGGCGCTGGAATATAATTATCGCTTTTTCTACAATCTTGTCGATTATGCGGCAGCAAACGGCATGCGTGTAGCATTTGAAAATACGTTCCAAGAGCCTCACAGAACCTCCCAACCTCACTTTTGCGCACTTGCAGACGAGCTTTTAGCACTTGTAGACCGATATCAGACGGACACCGTCGGCATTTGCTGGGATACAGGACACGCAAAGGTGCAATACGGTGACCATGATATAAACGCATTGAAGCTTGTCGGTGAAAAAGTCATCTGCACACATATTCATGATAATTATTATAATCAGGATCTTCACACATTTCCGTTTTTGGGTAATATCAACTGGAAAATATTCATGGAAACCTTAAGGGAAGTCGGATATGGGGGCGATCTTTCCTTTGAGTTCGTTTACGATCATCTGCCGAAAGCTTTGGCGCCGGATTATCTGAAATTGCTCTACCGCTCAGGTGAATATCTGCTTCGTGAAACGAAATGACACACTGATACTTTTGAAAAAGCCAACTACTAAGGTTTGGTTTAAATAAGGAGAATTCTTATGAAAAAACAGCTGTTTTTCGATGACTCCCGTTTGTTTGGCAGGGATCATGTAAAAAGAGTCTATGGGACCCCCGATCTCATCGCAAAATATCAAGACGGTATTTGCAGCACGGATTTTTGCACAGGACAAGTGTTTCGTTTGGATAATGGAAAATACCGCATGCTCTATTTTGGTCACAGCACAGCCTTTCGAGGAAAAAGACTTTTTTCCGCTATCAGCGAAGACGGTGTGCATTTCAAACCGGAGATGCTTGATGCCGTCCAAGAAAGTTCCTATCCGCATGAGGTCATGGCACTGCCGAAAGATGCAGAGGTGGCGTTCATCTACGAAGATAAAACCGATCCTCATGAACGCTATAAAATGCTGATGTCAGAACCTGAATGGCGCACGCTTTCCATATATGACACGCTCTATACTTCAGCTGACCTTTTGCACTGGACGAAAAAAGAAGGGGCTTTTTGGGGAGATGGTACGGAACCTCTTGCAAGCGTATTTTATAATGAAAAGAAAAGGTTGCATACGGTAGTAGAAAGACCTTTTTGGGGCGTACGTACCGTAGGACAAAAAGAAACCGCAGACTTTCAAAATTTTTCTGAGTTTCGTCATACGCTTGGCGTAGATTCCGAAGAAGAACCGCTTGCTGAAATCTACGGAATGTTTGCGTTTGGATACGATGGAACGTATATCGGCTTGCCGCATCTGTATCGCGGACTTCACAGCGAATACAGTGCAAAATATAAAAATGGTATCATTGATACCCAGCTTGCTTATTCCGAAGATGGGGAATATTGGCATAGAAGTCTAAAGGAACCCTTTATCAGCGGAGGAGAACAATATCCCATCACTTGGATCGCAGGAATGACACAGGCAGAAAACGGCGATGTTTATCTTTACGGTTCGGCCTCGGAACAAGTTCACGGTCCTGCCTTCCATGAGCCCGGAACCGGTACGATCCTCATCTACCGTCTGCGTCAAGATGGTTTTATTGCTCTCGAAAGCATAGACGATTCTTCCCCCGCCCGCATCATCACCCGTGAAAAGGTGTGGCACGGCGGCGAGCTGCAGATCAATCTTACTGCCAAGCACGCTACTGTCGCTGTCTATATTTCCGACGAATCGGAAATGGTATCGGGAAACGTGCTCGGTATCGCGAAACCGATCCCCGGCTACACACATGAGGATTGTATCCCCTTTTCAGGGGACAGTGTCAGCTTCTCTCCGCGCTACACGAGTGGGAAAACCTTAGATTCTTTGAAAGGAAAAACACTCGTCTTTGAAATTCGATTCACCGACGGTAAATTATATTCCCTTTCCGGAGATTATACAGACGTTTTCAATACGGAAGGTGCAAGATACCGTAAATTCAGTATTTTGCCGTCAAAATCATGACACACAAGAAATACCATTAATCAAGGAGAAGCATATATGAAAAAGCTCGATCGTTTTCAGCGCGGCATGGGCATCGGCGGTTGGCTTACCAATTATAAACGCTTTCACGTTTTGCGTGAAGACCGCAGAATGAAGATCACCATCGGTGATATGGAGCATTTTGAAAGCTATATTACCGAAGCAGACGTTGCCTATATCGCATCGCTCGGCATGGATCATATCCGCCTCGGCTTTGATCAGATCGTTTTGGAAGAAACGCCTTATCATTATCGAAAAAGGATTCTGGAGATCTTGCATTGCTTTATCGGTTGGTGTCAAAAATATCATCTTCGCGTTGTTTTCAATATGCATAAAGCACTCGGCAATTATTGTGATGTCCTTGAAGAAAGGGGATTGATGCAAGATGAAGAGCTTCAAAATCGCTTTATCGCGCTGTGGACAATGCTTGAAGATGAGTTTTCTGCCGATGAAGACATTATTTTCGAATTTCTCAACGAAGTTGTCAACGCCACTGCCGATGAATGGAATACACTCGCGAAAAAAACGATCGCCGCGATTCGTGAAAAAAATAAAAACCGTATTCTTGTTGTAGGTAGCATCGACTGGAACACCCCCCGGGGCTGGACAAGCTCCATGTTTATGATGATGAAAACATCATCTACACCTTTCATTGTTATGACCATTCCTTTCCGCTGCGCTACAAGGCACAAAAGGGCACGA
>CAYXQF010000035.1:0-19713 GCA_964466625.1 uncultured Lachnospiraceae bacterium
CATAGCGCTGAACCTCAACGTTTTCGCTGTCGTCCTTGCCGATCGGCACAGAGGGATCAATGATGTTGGGAATGGTCATCATGATCTTGGTGATCTTTTCTTCAAGCTCAGCTTCTTTTGCTTCAAGAGCAGCGAGCGCTGCGGAGTTTTCTGTTACGAGCTTCTTTGCTTCTTCCGCTTCTGCTTTCATGCCTTTTGCCATATACATACCGATGGTCTTGGAAACCTTGTTGCGGTTGGCGCGGAGCGCGTCTGCTTCCTGTTTTGCCTTGCGGTTTTCCTCGTCGAGGGCGATCACTTCGTCGACGAGAGGGAGTTTTGCGTCCTGGAATTTGTTTTTGATGTTCTGCTTTACGATTTCGGGATTTTCGCGAAGAAATTTCAAATCAAGCATTTTGTTTTTCTCCTTTTTATTTCAATAATTTTTTTCAAAATTTTGGCTGTGGCGGTAGGGAAACACGTCAAAAGTGCGTAAAAAAAGCCTTTTCACCCCGTGTCATGGGACGAAAAGACTCCGTGTTGCCACCCAAATTGCCGATTTTTATGATAAAACCGACCGCTCAAAGGTATGATAAGGGATACCGTCCCGCGGCTTTCACCGTCTATGCTCCGGAAGCGGAAGAAAAAGACTCCTCTCACGGCTCGCACCGACCGCCGTTTCTCTGAAAGGGGAAGATCATTTTCTTTTTCCATCATAACATATTATTTATTATAGAATAATTTTGCAAGAATTGCAAGGGTTTTTTAAAAATTTTCATTCCTTTGGACGGAATGTGCAAAAAAGAACAAAGAGGTTGATTTTTGCGCTTATGTATGATATAATTGAAAAGAATAATAATATGTCCGCGTATGACGGAAAGGTGGCTAGAAAAATGACGAATGTTGAACGTTTTAACGCTGTAATGAATTTTGAAAAAACTGACCGACTCCCGATGGTGGAATGGGCAAGCTATTGGGGCGCAACGCTGGATCGTTGGCATGAAGAAGGTCTTCCCGCAGACATTCCGTGGGATCAGATCCAGACACATCTTGGTCTTGACTATATTTGCCGCATCTGGCTTCCTTTGACCAAACCCGGCACGCCGAAGCCTGCGACACACGGCGCACCGCTGATCTTTGAAGCAGATGAATATGAGGAATTCAAGGAAAAATATCTTTTCCCTGATGAAAACGATTGGAATTTCAAGAGAAAAATGGATACCTTGCGCAACCTTAAGGACGCGCACGAAAAAGGAGATGCGATCCTTTGGTATTCTTACGACGGCTTCTTCTGGTTTCCGCGTGTGCTTCTCGGCATTGAACCGCATCTCTATTCGTTCTATGACGAGCCGGAGCTTTATCACAAGATCTGTAATGATCTTGCTGATTATATTATCGCCCAGCTTCCGAAAATTTATGAGATCTGCCACCCCGAATTCATGGTCATTTCGGAGGATATGAGCTATAACAACGGTCCGATGCTCTCCGAAGAGCTTTTTGATGAATTTTTGCTCCCGTATTATCAGCGCATCATTCCCGAGATCAAAAAATACGGCACCAAGGTCATCGTTGATACCGACGGCGACGTTTCCATGATGATCCCGTGGCTCATTCGCGCAGGTGTGGACGGCGTGCTTCCGCTGGAACGTCAGGCAGGCGTGGACGTAAACCGCTTGCGTGAGATGTATCCGAACTTCCTTTTCATCGGCGGCTATGACAAAATGGCGATGCCCAAAGGGGAAGCGGCAATGCGTGCAGAGTTTGAAAGACTCCTTCCTGCGATGAGAAGCGGCGGTTATATTCCGTCCGTTGACCACCAGACACCCCCCGGCGTTTCGTTTGAAAATTATAAAATTTACACATCTCTGCTCGCTGAATATGCAAAAAAAGCGGCTGAAGCGGAATAAAAATAAAAAACATTGTGTTTTTGCACAAAAATTTTTCGCTAAAATTGTAGAATAGGCAGAATATTTACAGATTGCAAAACAAAGGTTTGATTTATGGTAGGGAATGGTGATATAATATATAATACCATCTACCAGTATGGATAAAGGCTTGAAAAAGTTTATAGTTTTTCATAAATTTATTATCGGAGGAACAAACAAATGAAGAAGGTATTGGCTATCCTGTTGGCGCTCACGCTTTGCGTAGGTATGATTTCCGGTTGTACCAAGATCGCGAAAGACGACCCTGCTGCAAAAGGCGCAGAGTTTGAAATTTACATGGGAACAAAGGTGACAAACCTCGACCCTGCAGTTTCTTACACAGATGAAAACACTGTGAAGATCCTCTCGCTCGTGTTCGAAGGCTTGACCAAACTCGATGAAAACGGCAAGCTCAAAAATGCTTTGGCAAAGAAAATCGAAATCACTGAAGATCCTAAGACGGGCGCGCCTCGTCTTGAGATCACTATCAAAGATACACACTGGAGTGACGGCTCCGCTGTTCAGGCGAACGACGTGATCTACGCTTGGAAGCGTATCCTTGACCCCGATTTCAACAGCCCCGCTGTTTCTATGCTCTATTGCATCAAGGGCGCAAGAGCGGCAAAAGCCGGTGAAATCTCCATTCATGATATTGGTCTTTATTCCACAAAACAGAATAAGTTTATCGTAGAATTCGAAGACGGTACCACAGAAGCTGAAATCGAAGAATTCATTTACAATACTTCCAGCCTCGCACTTGTTCCGCTTCGTGAAAATAAAGTTGTTTCTTATCCCGATACATGGTCCAAGAGCGCAACCGACCTTTCCACAAACGGCCCGTTCCGCGTAAAGAAATTCTCTTCTGAAAAAGGCGAAGAGATCGTTCTTGAACGCTCCAAATACTATCGTCTGAATCAGGACGTTTCCACCGAAGCGATCGACAAATACGTAACACCTTTCAGAATTACCATTCGTTACGATCTCCCCTTGGATAAAGAATACGTAAGCTCCGCTGCGGAAAGCGACGTTCTTTCCTTGTTTGGTAGCAACGAGCTTTTCTATGTGAGCGGTCTTACTGCCGACACTGCGGCAAAATACGGTAAGAACCTTTCCATTGCAGAAGAAGCTTCCACATTCTGCTTCTACTTCAATCTTGATTCCAAACCCTTCAAGAATGCTGTTATTCGTCAGGCATTCTCCATGGCGCTCGACAGAAACTACGTTGCAAGCCTCATCGGTCTTGAAACCGAGGCGGCAACCGGTCTTTTGAACGATAAAGTTTATAACACCAAAAAGGGTACTTCTTTCCGTGAAGAAGGCGGCGATGTGATCAGCGCAGACAGCAACCTTGAAGCTGCAAAACAGCTTCTCGCAGATAACGGTATTTACGGTGATTCTTATGAAGATATCTACATTGTTGTTCGTCAGGACGAAATCAACGATAGCTATCAGTCCCAGCAGATGGGCTACATGAGCAAAGAAAAAGCGATCGCTGAATATGCAAAATCTGTTTGGGAAGAACTTGGCTTCTATGTTGTTGTTCAGACCGTGGAAGCAACTTCCTATGATCAGATCGTTGCAAGCGGCGAATATGACGTTCTCGGTCTTGACTTCCAGATGATCTCTGCTCATGCGCTTTATAACCTCGCTATATTCTCGAATGAATTCAGCGGCGATGCAGTTCCCGTTACCGGTTACGTAAACGAAGAGTACGACGCACTCATCACCGAAGCTTATGCGGAAAATGATCTTGCTAAGAGAGCGGAATATCTCCACCAGGCAGAAGAGCTCCTCCTTTCTGAGGACGCAGTTGTTGTTCCTGTTATCTTCAATACCAATGCATACGTTGTTTCCTCTGAACTTTCCAAGGTTACAACCAACTATTGGGGCGCGCAGATATTCACAAAGACAGAGCTTAAAGATTACGTTCAGTATCTCCCCTCTGTAAAAGAAGCTGCTGCGAAAGAAGCTGCTGCAAAAGAACAGGAAAACGCAGGCTGATTATAAAAAAACACAAGGCTGTTGCTTATGCAACAGCCTTTTCTTTTGCTGGGAGTTTCAAAGGAATACGCAAGCGCTCCAGCTCCCGCAGACGGGAGAGCGCATCAATGAAATCATAGCGCGCGTTGACGAAATCCGTGGCACAACGATTTTGGTAACCGGCGTAGAGAAGGATCACGGCGGCATCGGCGCGGTTCAGATTCTCATAGCCGGACGTGTAAGCAAGCCGAGTGATCGTTTTATCCCAGAGCGCATAGAATTTTTCCACGTCGGCGGCGATCGCAGTGCTATGACTTTCGAAGGCTTCCGCGTTGTCGGGAAAGCTTTGTGCGAGCTTGAGAAGCGCGTCGATCTTTTTTGTGATCGAGATCGAATTCCAGATCACAAAGCATAAGACGAGCGCCATGATGAGAAGTGCTATGATAAACGTTTTCATGTGCGGCTCCTTATCTTTTTTTGTTTTTGGGAATGACATAGACCTCGCCGCCATCATCGACGGTCATCAAAAAGACGGCTTTGATATCGCGGATCTTGTGCTTTTTGAGGGCGTCCAGAACCCATTTTTTTGTTTTTCCTGCCGCCGAAAGATTTTCTTTGATCACGTGTCCGTCTACGACCACGGCATGCGCGATGCCGTGACCGTCATTTTTCACGTCCCCAAGATCAGAAAGGGTCACTTCACGCTTCATCTCCTTCGGAAAGACGGAGATCTGCCCGTTTTGCTCCAGAATCGCGTATTCCACGTCTTCGATGGCGGAGATGTTTTTCAGACGAAGCTCGCAGAGCAGATCCTCAAGACTCAGCCGCATCTTCAGCATTTCTTTTTGATCCAGCTTGCCGCGGCGTATGATGATGCTTGGCTTGCCGTCAAGGAGCTTTTTCATGATGGCACTTTTCGTGGTCATAAAGGAAAGAATGATCTCAAAGCTGATGATCGTGAAGATCGGCACCACCGCATGAAGAAAGGGGATCGCAGGGTTGGTCAGCGGATAGGAAGCGATCTCCGAAAGCAAAAACGTGGTGATCAGCTCCGAGAGCTGGATCTCTCCGATCTGCCGCTTGCCTGAGAGCCGCATGGCAAGAATTAAGAGAACGTAAATGCCGATCGTCCTTACAAACATGGTCACCAAGTGAAAAAACCTCCTTTTCTCGTCAGGTATTCTTATTATTTAAGGAAATTATCAAAATATTTATTGAAAAAATTTCCGATATAGAGTATAATTACTATGTATCCTTATATCAAAACGAAAAGATCTTTTACATGACTTGATTTTTTGGGAAAAATCGTCATGTAAGGTGGATTTTTCCACAGAAAGGAAGGTTTACATTTATGGAAAGCTACAGCCAAACGATCGGTAACGCCGAATATAGTGTATCATTCAAAAAAATCGCGGAAGAATTTAAGCTTGAGGTTCTCTATATGCCTGAGAACAAAAAGGTTCGCATCACCAGAAGCGACGTGAACCGCCCCGGTCTTGCGCTTGCGGGATTTTTTGAATTTTTTGAACCGAAGCGTGTTCAGCTTATCGGTAACGCAGAGCATCAGTATCTTGCGTCTCTTTCCTCCAAAGACAGATTATATCGCATGGAGCAGTTTGCGGCGCATTATCCGCCCGTTTTGATCTTTACCACGGGACTTTCCGTGTTTGAGGAAGTTTACATGGTCGCAAAGAAATACGGCATCGCGCTCGCCAGAACCAAGGAGCTGACCGCAGATTTCCAGGCGTCGCTCATCGCATCTCTTAATATCCATCTCGCGCCTCGTATGACACGCCACGGCGTTTTCGTTGAAGTATACGGCGAAGGTGTTCTTATTCTCGGTGAAAGCGGCATCGGTAAGAGCGAAGCGGCGATCGAGCTTGTAAAGCGCGGACACCGACTCATCGCGGACGACGCGGTGGAACTGAAACGAGTTTCCTCCAAGACGATCGTCGGCTCTTCCCCTGAGATCATTCGCCACTTTGTGGAACTTCGCGGTATCGGTATCGTCGATATCCGTCGTGTTTTCGGTATGGGTGCCGTTAAGATAAGTGAAAAAGTCGATCTCATCGTTAAGCTCGAGCATTGGGACAAAAATAAGGTCTATGACCGCATCGGCACGGACGTGGAAAAGACGAATATTCTCGGTCTTGAGATTACGACCAATACGATCCCGATCCGTCCGGGCAGAAATATTGCCGTTATTCTCGAGATCGCCGCGATGAACAATCGCCAGAAGAGAATGGGCTATAATACTGCCGAAGAATTTAATAAACGCATCATGGAGCAGATGATGACTCCCAAAGATGAAGATGACGATTAAATTCCTTCGGTAAAAAACAATCGCAAAAAGGAAATTACATGATGAAGGAACAACAAAATAAAGTCCTGGCACAGCCGCTTTTTCAGACGATCGGGCTCTGTGTTGTTACGCTGGCGGCGGCATGCTTTGCGCGCTTCGGCGGTATTTTGCCGGGCATTTTTCTGATGATGGTGGCAAGCGGGATCCTCACGGTCATCTTCTTTTCCACGCCGCGTCTTTACGTCGGCTTGGAAATCCTTGCTATGCTCGCGATCTTTTTGATCGCAGGCGGTATGAAGCCGATCCTCCTGTTGTATCCCGTGCTTAGCACAGCGGCATCTGTGCTGATGTACGTGATGATCCGCCGTCGGGCGAGAAAAGCCACCGTGATCATCGGTGTGACGGTGCTGCTGCTCGTCGTGCTCGTCATAGCACTTCTTTACTGGTATCTTGCGAGCGGCAATGAATTCACCATCTCTGCCATGGGTGAGCTGATCGGCGCTTACTTTGAAAAGCTCCGTCTGATGATGGAAAAAACGGTGCTGGATACCTACGCTTCGATGGACGAACGCATGCTTTCCATCTATGAGCAAAGAGGCATTTCTCTGGAAGAGCTGATCGAAGCGGATATCAAGAGCGTTGCACTTTCCGTAGAGCTTTCGAAGATGATCCTCCCCGGCATCTTGATCCTCGTGCTCCAGATCTTTGGCTATATTGCGGCAACGGCATATTATCTGACCGCAAAAGTCTCTTACGGCACACGCCTCATTCCCGCACCCTATTGGGGCATTTTCCCCACCCAGATGACTTGCGTCATCTTCATGGTGCTTGCGGCGCTCTACGCGATTTGCTCGTTTTTCGTTTCGTCCACCTCGACGTTCATGGTGCTGGTGCTGAATATGATCCTTGCGATCGTGCCGTGCATGCTCGTTTGCGGTGTCGGCTGTCTGCGCCTGCGTATGAAGCACCCTGCCACACGCAGAGGCACGATCATCATTCTCGTGCTTGCGGCGATCGGGCTTGTCTTTATGCCCGGTGTCGTTTTACCCAGCGCATTTTTGCTCCTCGGCTTTATCGGCGCACAGGACGTTTTCATGTTCCGTGCCACCGCCGCGATGCAGGACGCTGAGCAAAATGCCGATGAAGACGATGACGACTTTACAGACTAACGGTTAAGAACTCACAAAAAATTTCGGTATCGGAAGGAGAACTCGGAATGCCGAAGAAAGAAAAAACAGGAAAACTGAATATATCGGGCGTCGTGCTTTGCGCCGCCCTGGGTGCTATCGCGCTTGCGGTGAGCGCCTTGCTGGTCATTTATACGGACTATCCGCCGCAGAGGATCCTTGTCATCACGCTGATCGCATACGTTGGTGTGCTTGGCGCGCTTTTGATCCTTTTCGCGGTGCTGAACCGTACGCTGATCGGCATCGGCAGTGCGGAGATGAATGCTTCTATTTTTGGCGGATTATCTCTCGAGTTGATACAAAAGCTGCATTTGCCGATTCTCATTTGTGATGATAAGGGCAAGATCGTGTGGTATAATCGCGCTCTGTCCTCTAAATTCCGCTCAAAAGGCGTTTTGTATGGAAAATACGTGGATAACATCTGCAATGCGACGGTGGAAAGAATCCGCAAGGGCGGAGAAGAAGTCGTTTTCCTCGCGGCAGGCGACGTGTCCGAAGAGCCGATGGAAACGTGGGCTGCAACGGACTATTGCGTGACAGCGCGCGGTAAGGTCTACGACATTATCCTTTTTGAAAATACGACGGAAGTCCGCACGCTCACAGCGAAGCTGCACGATGAAGATACTTTGATTGCGTACGCCGTTATCGATAACCTTGACGAACTGATGCAGTACGTTCAGGAAGCGTACGGTAACGCCGCGACCGAAGTGGAATCGATCCTGCGCCGCCACATGGAGCGCATCGGCGGCGTTATCCGCAGCTACGGACACAATAAATTTATCTGTGTCTTTGCCGCAAAGCATCTTGTCGCATTTGAGCAGGATCGCTTCTCTATGCTCGATGAGATCCGCGAGATCCACGTCGGAGAAACCATGCTTCCCGTGACGATCTCCATGGGTATCGCGAAGATTCCCGGCACGCTTTATGAAAAAGAACGTGCGACCCAAAGTGCGCTGGATATGGCTTTGCAGCGCGGCGGTGACCAGGTCGTTATCAAAACTCCCGACGATTTTGAATATTACGGCGGTAAGATCAAAACCATTCCGAAGCGTACCAAGGTACGTGCGCGCGTTATCGCCAATGAGCTTCTCATGCTCATTTCTGCGGCGGATAACGTCATCGTTATGGGGCATAAATTCCCCGACTTCGACGCGTTTGCGTCCTGCGTGGCGGTTGCCCGCCTTGCGAAATTCTGCGGTGTGCAGGTATTCATCGTTATGGACAAAAATGCACCGAACGTAAAATCTTGTTTTGCACGTTTGGAAGGGGATCCCGCATATGAAAATCTCTTTGTGGATTCCACCGTGGCACAGGATATGATCCGAAGCAATACGCTTGCCATCGTCGTGGACGTAAACAATCTTGATTTCTGCGAAGCGCCTGACGTGGTCAACACGGTGAAAAACTTCGTGGTCATCGACCATCACAGAAAAACCGCGGAATACAAAAATAAACCGAAGATCGTTTATATCGAGCCTTCCGCAAGCTCCGCATCTGAGCTTCTCAGCGAATTTCTCGAACAGATCCTCACTCCCGGTACATTGCCGAAGGTGGAAGCGGAATTTTTGCTTGCAGGCATGCTTCTCGATACGAAGCATTTCACACACAATACAGGGGTGCGAACCTTCTCCTCTGCGCTTTATCTGCGCGGCGAAGGCGCAAATCCTTTGGAATCGCAAGAGTTTTTCAAAATGGACGTCAAGGATTTCGTTTCCGAAGCCAAATTCGAAAACAATATCGTTGTGTATAAATCCGTGATTGCGATCGCGCTGAACGAGAGCGAGGATAACACCGTTCTTGAGCGTGTCAACGCCGCAAGAGCCGCGGATAGACTTCTCGGTGTAGAAGGCGTGCAAGCTTCGTTTGCACTTTGCCGCATCGACGATACGGTGCATATCTCCGCACGTTCGCAAGGTAAGATCAACGTGCAGCTCATTCTTGAAAAGCTGGGCGGCGGCGGTCACTTCGATTCCGCGGGCGCACAGAAAAAGAGTTATACGCTGGAAAAAGCGCTGGAAGAACTGCGTGACGCGATCGACGAATATTTTGACGAAAATATGTAATCCTACAAAAAATTTCATAAAAAGAGAGGTAAATTTCTTATGAAGAGTAAAGTTTGGGCACACAGAGGCGCATCGGCATACGCGCCTGAAAACTCCCTCGAAGCATTTCAGATGGCGATCGACATGAAAGCTCATGGCATTGAGCTTGATATTTACGAAACTGCCGACGGTAAACTGGTCATTCATCATGATAACGATATCAAACGTATGACGAACGGTGTGGAGGCGAAGATCCTCGAAACCGATTTTGCTACCCTGCGCTCCTATAATTTTAACGGCAAATGGGGCGATCAGTACGGTTTTGTTAAGATTCCCGAACTTTCCGAAGTTCTCGATCTTTTCAAGAATACAGGCATGATGATCAACGTGGAACTCAAGCAAGGTTCCGTTAATTATCTCAAAGCTATCAATGAGATGGTGCAGAAATTTGATATGCAGGAGCAGATCATTTATTCTTCCTTTGACCATGTGAAGCTTGCTCAAATGAAAAAGATCAATCCGAATGCCGACACCGCAACGCTTTACACCGATCCGATGTATGAACCGTGGTGCTATGGCAAAATGCTCGGACTGAAGGCGGTTCACCCGCACTACCAGCAGCTTTACCGCTACGAAGAATACGGCATGGATTTCGTGAAAAACGCGCATGAAAACGGCATCGAAGTCAACGTTTGGACGCCGAATAAGCCGGGCATTATCCGCCACGTTGCCAAAGCCGGCGTGGATCACATCATCACAGACTATCCCGATGTGGCATTGCAGATCGTTGATGAACTCTAAAAAAAGAAAGCGAGAACTTTTTGTTCTCGCTTTTTCTTTTGGGACGCTGTCCCAAACCCTGCCCAAGGGACGTATCCCTTGGGAATCCCGATGGGATAAAACTTATAAAATTGCAAAGATCAGTGCCATCGCCATGCAAATGAGTATGCCGAAAACGGTGGGAATGAGTGCGGAAAGCGCCGCATAGCGCCATTTCCCCGTTTCCTTTTTCACGGTGAGAAGCGTGGTGGTGCAGGGTGAATGAAGCACGGAAAAGAGAAGAAAGCAAACGGCGGTGCTGACTGTCCAGCCATTTTCCATGAGAAGCGCGGAAAGGGAAGAAAGATCCGAAAGCGGAGCGAGAATACCGCCTCCGCTATAAAGCATGACGGCAAGGGGTAAGACGATCTCATTTGCAGGAAGTCCCAAGAGAAAAGCGAGCAGAAGCTCACCGTCAAGCCCCATCAGCGCACCGAAAGGCTCCAGAAAACCGCAAATATGCGCGGTGATTGGAAGTCCGCCGATGTGAATCTTCACGAGCAGAAAGATGATGATGCCTGCAGGCGCGGCGACCGCCACAGCTCTGCCGAGGACGAAAAGCGTGCGGTCAAGAAGCGAGCGGAGCAGGATTTTGCCGATCTGCGGTCTGCGGTAAGGCGGAAGCTCCAGAATGAAAGAGGAAGGCTCACCCTTCAGAAGCGTTTTGGAAAGAATTTTCGACGTGACAAGCGTTGCCATAACGCCGACGGTGAGCAAAAGCACCAAAATTCCTGCCGCTAAAAAAGAAGAAAAAACGCCGCCTGCACCTACGAAAAAAAGCGTTGCCACAGCAATCATGGCAGGGAAACGTCCGTTGCAAGGCATAAAGCCTGCCGTCAGGATCGCAAGCAAACGTTCTCTTTTGGAATCAATGATGCGCGCCCCTACAACGCCCACAGCATTACAACCAAGCCCCATGCACATGCAAAGCCCTTGTTTGCCGCAAGCGTTGCACCCGCTGAAAAGCCCGTCAAGGTTGTAAGCCACGCGCGGAAGATAGCCGACGTCCTCCAAGATCGTGAAAAGCGGAAAAAAGATCGCCATGGGCGGTAACATAACGGAAACGATCCACGTGACAACGCGATATAGTCCATAGGTCAGGAGTTCTGTGAGTGGGACACCGATGCCGAGCGACGCGAGAAAGCCGTATAGATGCGGCTCCAGCGCCGTGAAAAGCGAGGAAAGCAAAGAAGATGGCAGGTTCGCGCCTTCGATCGTGAGCCAGAAAAGGAGCGCGAGAAGCAGGAGCATGATGGGAATCCCGAAGCGGCGGCTCGTCAGAATTTTGTCGGTGCGGTGCGTGTTTTGCCGCTTTTCCGACGTGATGACCTCCCCCGCAAGGGCTTTTCCCACGCGCAAAGGACGGGCGGCGATCTCCTCGGTGATCTTCTTTTCATCGAAGCCTTTTTCCGCAAGTTTTTTTCGTTCTTCTGCCGCGATTTTCATCAGCGATGGATATTTTTCCGAAAACACGGCTTGCCCTTCCAAAAGACGCAAAGCCAAAAAGCGCGGCGGCACAGCGAGCTCTTTTTCCGCTTCCATGGCGTTCTGCAGATGAGAGATCGCTTCTTCGATCGCTGCATGGTATGTAACCCGAATCGGCTTTTTGGAAAAGCCTTCCGAAAGACGCGGAAAGATCTTCTCGATGCCCTCTTTTTTGCCGGCACTCGTCGGCACGACGGGAACACCGAGCAAAGCCTCCAGCTTTTCCGTATCCACGATAATGCCGTGGCGCCTTGCCTCGTCCATGAGGTTCAAACACACGAGCACGTTTGGTGTGATCTCCAAAATATCCAGCAAAAGTGCCAGATTGCGCGCAAGCGCGGTCGCATCGCAAACGAAAATGACGGCGTTCGCCTCACCCGACAGCAGAAAGTCGCGCGTGACTTCTTCCTCGGCGGAATGGCTCGCCAAAGAATATGTTCCCGGCAGATCCACGAGCGTGTAGCGGCGATCTTCATATTTATGATACCCAACGGCAGTCGCAACGGTCTTGCCCGTCCAGTTGCCCGTGTGCTGATGCAGACCGGTCAGCGCGTTGAAAACGGTGCTTTTTCCCACGTTGGGATTGCCGACAAGCGCAATAACCGTGTCTTTTTCCCCTTTTTCAGGCACCTTTTTTTCTTTTTCCTCGTCCATGGCAACGAAAATATTTTGTGCGTCCTTTTTTCTCAGCGCGATGACAGCGCCGCAGATCTCGTAAGCATCAAGCCCTCCGAAAGGTGCGCTTCCGCATTTTTTCACGGTTTCCCCCACGATGCACCCGATGTCAAAAAGCCGTCGCCCGATATTTTCCGACGGCAAAATTTCCGTGATCGTGCCGCTCTCGCCGACAGGAAGCGCCGAAAGCGGACGCGTTTCTATGGTCATAAGGATTTCCCCTTTTTGTTTCTTAGTTTGCTGTTACCAATGTATGCAAAGCGGCGATTTTTGCGCAAAAAATATCCCCTTGCTAAAACTATCGCAAGAGGATATCTGTCATTTATGTTTTGGGTTCAAAGGGACAAGTCCCTTTGCAGGTTACAAGGGCAGAGCCCTTGTCGGTGCTTGAGGCAGAGCCTCAATATTCGTTCGCAAGACAAAGAACGAAATCTTTCGCTCGCGCCAGAAGCTCGCGAACGTCGCGGTAAGCTTGGCCGACGTAGCGGAAGATCGCCGCATCAGCGCCTGTCGCTTCCATGTCCATGTCGTTTGCGATGTAAAGCGCGCGGTAGAGATGATATTTTTGCGTCACGATCACAAGATTTTCTTCATGAAAGACCGTTTTCGCGCGAAAAACAGACTCATAAGTCGAATAACCTTCGCCGTCACAGAGGATATCTTTCTCGGCTACACCCTTTTCCAACGCGTAAGCTTTCATGGCGCGGACTTCACCGACGCCGCTGTCATCGCCCGAAAGCAGAAGCTTTTGCGCTTTTCCTTCGTGATAGAGCGCGATGCCCGTATCCATGCGATCACGGAGCATATCCGAAAGTCTGCCGTCTTTATGCACCTTGGCACCAAGGACGAGTGCGGTTGCGCCGTCACCAGGGGTGGCGTCCACCTGCGCGCGTGTGGAAGAAAAAACAATGGCGTTCGGCACGAGAACGGCGCAGATTCCGATCAGAAAAAGGGCGGCAACGATGACAAAAAGGACGCGAAAGGCTTTATTTTTACAAAGTTTCCGCACGTTTTGCCACATTCTGACGGAAATTGATCAGCTTTCTGGTGTATTCCGATTCCATAAAGGGACTTGTGATGATGAAATCGGCGGTTGCGCGGTTGTTGGCGATCGGAATATCAAAGACCTGCGCGATACGAAGAAGTGCTTTTACGTCGGGATCATGCGGCTGTGCCTGCAGGGGATCGGAAAAGAAGATCACAAGGTCGATCTGACCGTTTACGATCTTGGCGCCGATCTGTTGGTCACCGCCGAGCGGGCCGCTGTTGTAGCCGCGAATGGGAAGTCCTGTCTTGTCGGCGATCATTTTCGCCGTGGTGCCTGTTCCGCAAAGGAAATGATGCTCGAGGATCTTTTTATGATTCATGCACCAATCAATGATTTCGGGTTTTTTGTTGTCATGCGCGATGAGCGCGATGGTCTTTTGTCTTGGTAATGTACATTCAACGAATTCGTTTTCAAACATAGTGAGCATTCCTTTCTTTGATTTTCTCTGAAAATGAGGACTTCTACATTCAGTTTAGCAACCGAAAAGGGGAATGTCAAGCGAATTTTGCGGAATTTACAAAAAAATCATACTTCCGAGCGTAAGAACGCCACCGCATATGCCGCATAAAGACTGCTTCCTACGAGCAGACAATTTTCATCAATGTCAAAATGACAGTTGTGCATTGCCACACCCGTTTCAAAAACGTCGGGATTGCGAGAGCCAACGTAAGCATAAACGCCGGGAACTTTCAAAATGTATTCCGCAAAATCGTCACCGCCAAGAGAAGGTTCGCCTACGGTGAGGACATTTTCTGCGCCGAAAAGTTCACATGCAACCTTTTGTGCTTCTTCTGCGGATGCTTTATCATTGATCAGCGGAGAAGTGAAATCCTTCCATTCAAGGGAAACTTCCCCACCGAAGGAAGCGGCAATGGATTTTGCGAGATTTTCGAGCTGTTCCGTGGTATTTTTTCTTGTTTCGGGGGTGAGACAACGAATTGTGCCTTCGAGTTCCGCTTCGGACGCGACGATGTTGTAAGCCGTTCCCGCGGTGATCTTGCCGATGCCGATGAGGACGTTATCCATCGGGCTTGTGCGGCGTGTGATGAGCGCTTGCGCGCTGACTACGATCTGCGACGCGATATATGCCGCGTCCACACCGAGATGCGGAGTGGAAACGTGCGCGGATTTGCCCGTCACGCGGATACGGAACCAGTCCACGCTCGCGTTGTTGGGGCCGGGAATGAGAGAAACCTTGCCTGCGTCGGTTTTGGAAGCGACGTGGATACCGAACGTGCGGTCAGCACCGTCCACAAGTCCCTCGTCAATGAAAATGCGCGCTCCGTAGCCGATCTCCTCTGCCTGCTGGAAGTGCAAACGCACGGTGCCGCCGAAGCGATCTTTGTTTTCCGCGAGCAGTCTTGCCGCACCGAGAAGGCTTGCCGTGTGCGCATCGTGTCCGCAAGCGTGCATCACGCCTTCGTTTCGGCTCTTATATGCACATTCGTGCTCTTCCGTCACGGCAAGTGCGTCGGTATCCGCACGCAAAACAATGGTCTTTTTGCCTTCACCCGTGCCGTGAATTTCAGCATAAACGCCCGTTTCACCCACGCGGCGAGGAGTAAGACCGAGCTTTTTCAGTTCTTCTTCGATCTTTTCCGCGGTCTTATATTCATTTTTTGAAATTTCGGGATACATATGAAAATGTCTGCGAAGTGCGATCACGTCCGCATGGATCTTTTTTGCTTCGTCAAGGAAATATTGTGTGTGTGTCATAGCAGTTCCTTTCGTATAATGACAAGACTTCCACACGAGCTCGCATGGAAGTCTTTGAGGCTTTTTGGATTATTTTGCAACGTCTGCAGTTCTTGCAACGATGATGTTTACATAGGGGTTGTTGCCGTCAGTACCCTGAGATTCGATGATGAGCGCGTCTTTGGAGGGGCTAAGACCGATCTGGGTTGCGTATGTGCCGTTGATGGTGCAAGCAGCATAGTCATCAAGGAGAGAAGGAAGTGTGTCTGCAGCGGTGGGGATCACTTCTACGTTGTAGAGGTAACCGGTGATGTCTTTCATTTCGGGGTTGTAGCCTGCAGCGGGATCTACGGTGATAAGACCTGCGGATTCCAAAAGCTTGAGCGCACGTGCAAGGTTGGTTGCATCGTCCGGAATACCGATCTTGATCTTATTGGTATCGGTTGCGAGTGCTTTGAGTGCATCAAGATCTGCTGCTTTTTTGGAATAGAGAGAAAGGGGAGCGATGAGAGTATCGCCTACAACGGTGAGTTCGTAGCCTGCTGCATTAATTTCTTTCTGGAGATATGCTTTGTGCTGGAAGGCGTTGAGGTCGATTTCACCGTTTGCAAGAGCCTGGTTGGGAAGGTTGTATGCGGAGAATTCAACGAGTTCGATGTAAATGCCTGCGTTCTGATCGTCAAGAACCTTCTGAACAGCGTTCCAGTGCTGGTTGGAAGAACCGCAAACACCAACTTTTACTACGGTTTTTCCGTCTTTGGAAGATTTGTAACCGTCGATTTCGCTAACGAGAGTTGCGGGATCTACGTCGAGAGCTTCATATTCGTATGCAGGAAAATATGCTTCTTTGTATTTTTCAAGCATATAAACCGCAACGGTAGGTGTCTGGAATGCGTCTACGATAGTATCGCAAAGTTCGCTTGTGATCACGCTTTCTGTAGCGCCGCAAGAGGTGAAAGCGAATGTGCCGATCGCGAGAACGAGGGCGAGGGAAAGGGTAAGAATGCGTTTGAAGGTGTTTTTCATGGTGAAATCTCCTTTGGGTTAATTATGTAAAATTTTATTTTTTTACGTATGTTTTTTTGAAAAGACTGCGATTTGTCGTCTTTTTTGCGAGGAAAGAGCCGATACCCTGCAGGATACAAACGAAAATGAGAAGAACGATCACACAGACGTTTACGATATCCTGATGGAATTGGTTTTGTCCATAGCTGATGGCGAAGCTGCCAAGACCGCCTGCACCAACGGCACCTGCCATTGCAGTAAGACCAACAAGGCTGATGGCGGTGATGGTGGTCACACGAACAAGCTCCGGAACTGCTTCGTGAAGATAGACACGGAAGATGAGTCCGAAAGTGCCGCTGCCCATGCTTCTTGCTGCTTCGATCTTGCCGGGGTGAACGTTGGCAAGGGCATTTTCCACTTGTCTGGAGAAGAAGGGGACCGTACCGAAAATCAAAGGAATGATCGCACCCTTCACACCGATCGCTGTGCCGATCATAGCTCTTGTGAACGGAATGAGGAAGATGAGAAGAATGATAAACGGAATGGAACGGAAAATATTGATCGCCACGTCGATGACAAAGAAAACGGGGCGGCACGGCTTGATGCCGTCTTTTTTCGTCACGGTGAGGATCACACCGAAAACGATGCCGAGAACGAATGAGAAGATTCCCGAAATGCAGAACATCACGAGCGTTTGCCAGCAGGCTGCCCAGAATTTATCAATGTAATCGAGCAGATTGGGAATGAGCTTTTCAAGAATTTCCATCATGTTCGATCACCTCCACTTTGACATTGCATTTTTTGAGATAAGAAACCGCGGCGGTCGTATTTTCTTCGCTGCCCGAAAGCACCGCGATCATACTGCCGAGCTGACTGCCCTGGAGCATTTCCACACTCGCAAGGACGATATTCACATTCACGTTGAAGCGGCGCGAGATATCGGAAATGATCGCTTCGCCAACGCAATCCTTTTCAAACATAAGCTTGAGAAGCTTGTCACCGCCTGTGGTCTGCACGAGGGGCGAGCCCTTGCGAATGAGGCTGTGGATCTTATTGAGTGCGGAAGCGGAACCGATGAATTTCTTGGTGATCTCCATCTGGGGGTTGGCAAAAATGTCATAAACTTCGCCTTCTTCCACCACTTTGCCGTGTTCCATGACAGCGACCTTGTGGCAAATGGCTTTGATGACTGCCATTTCGTGTGTGATGAGCACGATGGTGATGCCGAGCTTTTTGTTGAGTTGCTTGAGCAGATGCAAAATGGATTCCGTCGCATCGGGGTCGAGAGCGCTGGTTGCTTCGTCGGAAAGAAGTACTTTGGGGTTGTTTGCCAAAGCTCTTGCGATCGCAACTCTCTGTTTCTGACCGCCCGAAAGCTGAGAGGGATAAACGTCGATCTTGTCCGAGAGGTCAACGAGCTCGAGAAGCTCAATGACACGGTCATGGATCTGCTGTTTTGTCATGCCCGAATGCTTTAAGGGATATGCGATATTTTCAAAAACAGTGCTTCTGTCCAACAGATTGAAATGCTGGAAGATCATACCGATACCGCGGCGCGCACGGTTGAGTTCTTTGGTTTTGATGACGGTCATTTTGCCGTCTGCTGTCATTTCGGTGAGCTTGACACCGCCGACAGTGATACTACCCGAATCGGGGAGTTCCAAAAGGTTGATGCATCGAATAAGAGAGGATTTACCTGCGCCCGAATAACCGATGACGCCGTAAATTTCACCCTCACGAACCGTTAGGTTTACGTCCTTGACCGCTTCCACGTCACCGCTTTTGAGGTGATACGTCTTATTCAAATGCTGAATTTCGATCATGGTGTTCACTTTTCCATTCTCCTTATGAATATTCAGCGTTTTCACAAAAAAAGCGGAGAGCCTAAACTCTCCGCGTGAAAAACAACATAAAATAAAAATGCTATTTTGCCTGTCAGGCAGAGATTTCATCAATATGGGCGTGAGTCATCATGCACATGACGCTCATCATGCACATCATCATATCCATCATCATTTTGGACTCACGAACGAACATTGATAATCTCCTTGAATAAAATTTCTAAATTGATGAATGTATATTACCACATTGTTATAGCTTTTGTCAATAGGGTTTTGGGATTTTCCGTAAATTTTTATTCATAATTTTCATAGAGGAGTTTTTTGGTGATTTCTTTATTTTTTCTCCTCGTAAAACATTTCGGCAGTCATTTTTGCGCATCGGCAAAGGGGCGAATATTTCCGTACCAGAGTTGTTCTAAGGTTTGTTTCATAAAAATATTCCTTTTGCTTAGATTTCTCTTGCGCATTTTTATCACACTTCAACGGATTATATTTTGCGATTGACTGATATCAAAACACCATATCCTAAAAAATAAAGACACTCACCTTGGAAACAAAGCGAGTGTCTTTTGCTATTTAAAATCCTTGAATCTCTTTACGCAGCTTCATGGCAAGCATCGGTCTTCTGGTGGTGATGTTGGAAACGCCCATTTTGAGGAAAAGGCGCAGGAAATATTCTTTGTCTACCGTCCATGCGGAAAAACCTAAGCCGTTTTCGCCAAGCTTTTTGTTGTTTTCTTCTGTGATCATGCAGTAAGCGACGTTCAAAAATGGGCTGCCGTCTTGCTTATTTGCGGCGATGCCGTCGTCAATTTCCTGCCCGGGCCACATACTGCGCCACATATCGCCACCGAGCGAGAGCGCGAGCGCACGGTCGTTATTGCAAGCGCCTGTGAAAATAATTCTTTCACAAAGTCCGAATTCTTTTGCCAGCGCCATGACATATTCTATCAGACCTTCGGTTTTGACATCAATGTTCATGTGCAGATTTTCTGCAGGTGCCACAAGTGCAAAGCATTCACGCAAGGTGGGACATTCTTCAGCATTTTCAGGTACGTCATGCGAAAGGCGCAATATACCGTCTACATGACGAACGTCCACTTCGATCATTTCCGCACCGCTGGCAATGGCGGCATTTATGTGCTCGATACTGTTGGGGGGTGTTTCTTCACAACCCGAATGGGCTGTTATCACGGTTTTACCCAAAGCCCAAACCTCTGCGGGTGAATAACGTTTCATTTCGTTACCTCCGTTCTAACGATTTTTCTCCCGAAGGGAGTTTTTTCAGCTAATAAATAAAGTTCCCACAAACCTTTTGTTTCAGGCTGTGGGAACTTTTTCTTTTATTCTTATCGAAAAATTGTGCCACTGCTACACATCATTTCAAAACGGAAATGTGACAACAGGGGTGCAGGCACAGCCTGACTTATTTTGCGCTTTCTTCGATAGCAACCGCAACCGCAACAGTCATACCAACCATGGGGTTGTTACCTGCGCCGATGAGACCCATCATTTCTACGTGAGCAGGAACGGAGGAAGAACCAGCGAACTGCGCATCAGAGTGCATACGACCCATAGTGTCGGTCATACCGTAAGAGGAAGGACCAGCAGCCATGTTGTCGGGGTGGAGGGTACGGCCTGTACCACCGCCGGAAGCAACGGAGAAGTAGCTTACGCCGTTTTCGTTACACCACTTCTTGTAGGTACCTGCAACGGGGTGCTGGAATCTG
>CAYXQF010000036.1:0-18735 GCA_964466625.1 uncultured Lachnospiraceae bacterium
GATCTCGGCTATCCGCAAAGCTGGATCACGATCTTCACCGTCATTGGTGTCGTTGTCATGCTCATCGGTATCCTCGGCTTTTTCCTCATTCAAGAGCCAAAGATCGAAAAACAAAAAGAAAACTATTTCCACACCGTGATCTACGGCTTTCGTCCTTCCACGGTAAAAAACAATACTTCTCTTTATTTTCATCTCACCCTCTTTATCCTTTTCAATATTTCCATTCAGATCTTCATGCCGTATCTGATTCTCTACTACGAGGTTTCACTCAGCATGGCGAATTACGTTTTCATTATGGCGCCTGCCATTCTTCTTGCGGCGATCGTCACGGCATTCTGGGGGAAAGTTTATGACAAAAAGGGCTTTTCCTTCTCTTCTGCCATCGCGCTTTTGTGGCTCGCGGTTGGCTATATCGTGCTGTATCTTTTCCGCGCGACAGTGCTCGTTTTCGTAGGTTCACTCCTTATGATGTGCGGCTATCTTGCCGGCATGGCAGTCTTTGGCGCAAAGATGCGCGACCTCACGCCCCAAGGGAAATCGGGTATGCTGCAAGGCGTTCGCATCTGTTCTCAAGTGCTCATTCCCGGTGTCATCGGTCCTTTCATCGGAAAAACGGTGCTCGCTAATGCGCAAACGATCGTGAACAATGACGGCACCGAATCTTTCGTTCCCAATGAAAATATTTTTCTTGCAGCACTGATCGTGATTCTTTTGCTTGCGGTTCTTCTCTTTATCGTGCAAAAAACAAAAAAACCGCGCACCTGCCGCTTGAAAACCCCTTTTGAGGAAGAACCTAAGTCCGACTGGACGGAATATCCGCGTCCGCAAATGAAGCGAGAGAGCTATCTTTCTCTTTGCGGCGAATGGACGCTCTCCGTAAAAAAAGGAGAAAACACCTCGCCTCTCGGTAAGATCCACGTGCCTTTTCCGCCCGAATCTGAAATCTCAGGCGTCGGCAGAGCACTTGGCAAAGATGAAATTTACGTTTATGAAACTTCTTTTGAAAGAGGAAAAAATTTGTCTGATGACCTCGTGCTTCTCCATTTCGGCGCTGTTGATCAGATCGCAAGGGTTTATTTGAACGGAAATTTCCTCGGCGAACACATCGGTGGCTATCTGCCCTTCACCTTTGATATCACCGATCACATCACAGAAAAAAACAAACTTCGTGTAGAAGTTGTCGACGAGTTGGATACGGATATCCCCTATGGCAAACAATGCAAAAAGCGCGGTGGTATGTGGTATACGCCTATAAGCGGCATCTGGCAACCCGTGTGGCTGGAAAGCGTCCCGAAACAACACATCGAGGGGATTCGCATCACAACCTCTCTTCACAGCGTGACGTTTAGCGTCCTTGGCGGCGCAGATGAAAAAACGATCTCCGTCTGCGGAAAAGAATATACCTTCCGAGGCTTTGGTTTTTCATTTGAAGTGGAAAATCCGCATTTGTGGACACCGGAAGATCCCTATCTGTATGAATTTACGTTGACCTCCGGCGAAGACACCGTTCATTCTTACTTTGCTCTGCGCACCATGTCTATCGAAAAGAAAGACGGAAAATCCTATCTTGCGCTCAACGGCAAGCCCTATTTCTTCCATGGACTGCTTGATCAAGGTTATTACAGTGACGGCATTTATCTGCCGGCAACACCCGACGGCTATCGCTTTGACATTCAAAAAATGAAGAACCTCGGCTTCAATATGCTCCGCAAGCACATCAAGATCGAACCTGAGGTTTTCTATTATGAATGTGACCGTCTTGGTATGGTTGTTTTTCAAGATATGGTCAATAACGGAAAATATAATTTCCTGATCGATACGGCTCTGCCTACGATCGGTCTCAAAAAAGGCTTCTCTCATCGTGCAAATAATAAACGGCGCGAGATGTTTGAAGCAACTGCTTATCATACGCTCCAACACCTCTATAATCATCCTTCCGTATGCTACTATACGATCTTCAACGAAGGCTGGGGACAATATGATGCCGATGAGATGTATGAAAAATTAAAACGCTATGATCCTACCAGAATCTTTGATGCAACGTCCGGTTGGTTTACCGAAACCAAGAGCGACGTTGCAAGCGAACACGTTTATTTCAAAAAACTGAATCTGAAAGAAAACGAAAAACCGCTCGTCCTTTCGGAATTCGGCGGCTATTCTTGCAAGATTGAAGGCCATGCTTTTAATCTTGACAAAACGTACGGTTACCGTTATTTCGATAAAAAAGAAGATTTCGCAGACGCTTTGGAAAAGCTCTATCGCGATGAAGTCATTCCGATGATGAGCCGAGGTCTTTGTGCCACCGTCTTCACACAGGTGAGCGACGTGGAAGACGAAACCAACGGACTTCTTACCTATGACAGACAAGTGCAAAAAGTGGAAAACAAGCGCATGACAGCACTTGCCGAAGAGTTGCAAAAAGCATTTTCTGAAAATTGAAAAGCATAAACAAGACCCGACAGATTTTCTGTCGGGTTTTATCTTATATGCTCATATAAATTCGCAAGCTCCGCGAAGGGATCGTCACGTTTCCTTCTTCTGCAGCACGTCTACCACAGGTAAAGACTGCTTTGCCCGTAGCAAGCAAACGCCATTTTCCTCGGAGCGCATAACGGAGCTTCTTTTCTGTGGGGTTGAGAAGGACAAGCGCCCGTTTTCCGCTTTTCGGTTCAAAGGTGATCTCCATTCCACCGTCCATATCCGCAAAAGATATCTGAACGTCACGCTGAGAAAAAACACCGCTTTTCTTGCGCATGGCAATGAGTGCCTTATAATACGACATCATCGCATAAGCATCGCCGCCGGGAATCAAGCTTTCCCAATCGAGATTATTGATCTCGTCACCCGAACGGTAGCTGTTTTCATCGAAATGCTTGGTGCGAAGCATCTCCTCGCCTGCCTGCATAAAAGGCGTACCGCGTGCGATCATCAAAATTGCCGCACCAAGACGATTCATCTGCAAGCGCTCCTCATGGGAAGCATCGGGAGCGGAAAGCATCAGTTTATCCCAAAGCGTATGATTATCGTGTGCGCTCATATAGTTGATGACGTCCGCGTTTTCCACACGCCACCAAACACCATCGCGCTTACCGCCGCTGATGCCAAAACGAATCTTTTCCGCATTTTCCGCAAACGCGCCGCTGATATATCCCGCTGCACTTTTTTCAAAAACACTTCCTTTGAGCCCATCACGGATCACGTCGTTGAAAACGGAAATGCCGCCTGCGGCACCATTACTCGGCACGATACGGGAAATATTCCCTTGTGTTGCCTGTAAGCTACCGTCCATCGTTGCACCCATCTGCCAACCCTCGCCGTAAAGAAGTGCGCGCGGATTGATCGTGTGCACAGCTTTTTCAATGAGGGACATCGTTTCCAAATCGTGAAGTCCCATCAGATCAAAACGAAACCCGTCAAGTTTATATTCCTTTGCCCAGTAAGAAACGCTATCCACCATAAACTTGCGGAACATCGCACGTTCCGATGCCGTATCGTTGCCACAACCGCTGGCAGACGAATTCAGGCAAGCGTCCGTATAGCGGTAATAATAATACGGCACGATCTTTTGAAATAAACTGTTTTTATCATAGGTATGATTATAGACCACGTCCATGATCACACCGATTCCGGCTTTATGGAGTGCCTGCACCATTTGTTTCACCTCTGAAATGCGCACTTCTCCATGGTAAGGATCTGTGCTGTAGCTTCCATCGGGAACGTTATAGTTTTTGGGATCATATCCCCAGTTAAAAGCAGGAAGCGTATTCGTTTCGTCCACTGTGGCATAGTCGTAGATCGGAAGCAGATGCACGTGTGTGACACCAAGCTTCATGAGATAATCCACACCGACGCTGACACCGTGGCTATTGACAAGTCCCCGCTCGGTGAAAGCGAGATACTTGCCTTTATATTTTGAAGTTTCGATTCGATTGCTGAAATCGCGCACGTGGATCTCCCAAATAACTGCATCGGTATAGGAATTCGTACCGATACGATACGGCTTTTCCCATCCTTTGGGATTCGTTTTCGAAAGATCGACCACCATGCCACGTTCGCCGTTAACACCTGCCGCTTTCGCGTAAGGATCGACTGCCGTTTGCGTCCCCATCTCGTTTGTGACACGATAAACGTAATACACCCCGTGGCCGCAACCGCGCTGTCTGTGAATCCAAACACCGTGCGCGCCGCGCACCATATCGACCGTTGCAAAAGCGCGTCCACCGTCCCCTTTGCTGTATAATTTCAAAACCACACGAAACGCTGTCGGCGCCCAAAGTCTAAAGACTGTGTCTTTTCCGTCGATCACAGCGCCGAGATCATCACCGTCATATAGATAATTCTCGCGGAAATACGGTGTATCGAAAACCTTCGTTGGCACGACGATCTTTCTTCCGCAGTTTTCAATAGCAAGAACGTACGGTTTCCCGATGGAAAGCGCTTCTTTTACGATCACATTACCGTGACTTGTCGTCTTTCCGATCGCATCGACCGATGTGATCGCCACTTCACGTTCGCCGTCATAAAGCTTGATCTGTTCCGTGGAAACAAGGCAAATTTTTGACGTCAGCGAATAGGTAATCGTATAAAAATCCGTCATGAACGCCGTTTTGATTTTCGTCATCATATCGATCATTCTCCCCAAGCGGTTACTCTTTTCAGTCATTCGTTATTATATCATTCCTCATTTTTTCTGTCAATCGACGTTTTCGGCAAATCATTGAAAACTGCCGAAAAACGGGTGTGCGCTCGCAAAGACAGCACTCGCACATCGGAAAGATATTTTTCGGTATATTGGGAAAGATAGTCGGTCTTATCGTAATAATTCCCTTTATCATAAGGAATTTTCCCAAAAATAAAGTGATAATCTCCACGCAAAAAGCAAGCGTAGCGCGCGGCGATCGTAAGACATTTTTCTGCAAACTCAAAAAACATTTCAGTATCCTCGTGAAGCGCCCACATGGAAAGATCATAATAATTTTTCACTAAGATCGTAGAAAAGTAGCCGTAATTATCGTCACAAAAAAGAGTTTCGATCATGCGGCTGGAGGCAAGAAGTTTTTCTCTTTTTTCGTTCATGTGAGTCGCGTGCCGCGCGAGATTTCTGCAGTGCAGAGCCGCATAGTAAACGTGGTCTATGATCGCCGCCTCCGTTTGCTCCTGATATTCCGCCTCATCGCCGATCAGATGTGCGATATTGCTTGCAATATGACGCATATCGGGCAAACGCTTATAATAAAACACCGCTTCGCTTTTGTGATTTTCCATGCGGACACAGATCAAAGCAAGCGCACGCAAAATGCTGTCGGAGAGCCATCTATCCGCATCTGTGCGTAACACCTCGTCACCGATACGGCGAAGACGCAAAAATTTCTCCTCGCTCAGCTTTCCTTGCATCGCAAGCGGCACACACACATTGAGAAGTCTTTCCGCAAAATAAGGCTCGTTCGGATATTTTTGGAGCGCTTCCTCCAAAAGCGATTTTTGTGCCGCAAGATCCCCGTTTTGATTCAACCGACAAAGCTTTTCTTTCACCTCAACCTGATATTTTCGCATCTCACTGACATTAAAATTCAAAAGATTATCAATGCTCACGCGAAAAACGGTAGCAAGCTTTGGAAGCATCGTAATGTCGGGATAGAGGAGTTGTCTTTCCCATTTGCTCACGGTTTGGTGAGAAACCGAAAGCAGCTCCGCAAGAGCCTCCTGCGTAAGTCCCATTCCCATTCTGTAAAAGCGAATATTCGAGCCGATATCCATATTTTTTATCCTTTATCAATAGAATTCATGTGTTCGATCAACTGCAAAACCTTGCACGAATACCCCCACTCATTGTCATACCACGCGACCAGCTTAAAAAAGCGGTGGCCGAGCGCCATGCTCGCCGTGCTGTCATAAACGGAGGTCAAGGGACAGCCGCAAAAATCCGAGGACACCACGGCTTCGTCCGTCACACCGAGAATGCCGCAAAGATACGTTTCGGAAGCCTCTCTTATTGCGGCCGTAATTGCCGTAATAGAAGTTTCTTTTTCGCTTCGGAACGTAAAATCCACACAAGAAACATCCGGTGTCGGCACGCGGAATGCCATGCCCGTAAGTTTTCCGCGAAGCACAGGCAAAACAAGCGCGCAAGCCTTCGCTGCTCCCGTAGAAGCAGGAATAATGTTTCCGAAAACAGAACGTCCGCCGCGCGGATCTTTCGGTGACGGCGCGTCCACGGTTTTTTGTGTATTCGTCGCGGCGTGGATCGTTGTCATGAGTCCTTCTTCAATACCGAAATTACGATGCACGACCATTGCCAAGGGCGCCAGGCAGTTCGTCGTACAAGAAGCATTCGAAACAACTTTCATTTCTTTGCGGTATTTTTCCGTATTGACTCCGCATACAAAAGTCGGTGTTTCTCCGTCCCCCGCAGGTGCAGTGATGACCACCTTTTTTGCACCACCCTCAAGGTGTGAGAGCGCTTTTTCCGTTGTCGTGAAAACACCTGTCGACTCCACAATATATTCCGCGCCATGCGCGCCCCAAGGAATATTTTTCGGCGCCTTCTCTGCGAAAACAAAGATCTTTCTTCCGTCGACAAGAAGTCCATCGTCCACCGCTTTTACGTCCATGGAAAAACCGCCGTGAACCGTATCATATCGTAGCAGATACGCCATATACGAAGGCGTGAGAAACGGATCGTTGATGGCGCGCACCTCATATGTTTCTGGGTTTTGCAAGGCAATTCTGCAAACAAGACGCCCGATCCTGCCGAAACCATTGATACCAATTTGAATAGACATAACATTCACCTCTATGATTCAATTTCTATTCTCATTAAACCATAAAAAAGGTGTTTTTTCCAGCGTTTCGTCGGACAACAAATTTCGCCCGTATGGGGAATTTAGAATCTTTTGTTATCAAAATATCACAAAAGCGTGAAGTGATTTTTTTCACAAAGCAAAAGCCCCTCTTTTTTCATCTTGCCGATCTCCGCGGAAAGACCACTTCGATCGACCTCCAGATAATCGGCAAGTGCCTGACGGTCATAGGAGATCGTAAAGCTTCTGTTGCCGCAAGATTTTGCCTGCATCGTGAGATACGTCATCAGCTTATCTCTTGTCGTGCGCTTGGAAATGACTTCGATCTTCTGATGAAACATCAGATTTTTCACCGCCACGATCTTCATCAGATTATAGATCATTTGGCTGTGAAAACTACATGCGTTTTTGCAGGAATGAAGGATCCTTTCACAATTGACGATCAAAATTTCCGAGTCCGTCGTCGCCACCACGTCCACAGGCATCGCGGAAATACCTGCGCATGCAAAAGCCTCACCCACAAGCGTGGACGTGCCAAGGCTCGCCACAATGCTTCGGTTTCCGTCATAATCCACACGCACGATCTGTGCTTCACCCATCAGAATGATGCCGATATTTTTTGCGGATCCGCCTTCAGCAAAGATGATCTCATTTTTCGCAAAATGACGCACCGTACCGTGAAGACACCCTAACATCGCAAGCAAATTTTCGTCCTCAATCTCATCAAAAAGCGCGCAATTGCGCAAAACGTCAAAATACTTTTTCATTTATTTCATTCCTTCGTAAAAAGCAAGAATATCTTTCAGATTTTCTTCCGAAACGTAATCGCCGCCTTTTTGCAAAAGTGCGAGCATCGCCTCTTCCTCTTTCGTTTTATTCTTTTTGCCTGCCATCACTTTGGTCAGCATATCAATCATGGATTTATAAATTCCACGCAGTTTTTCATGATCCATGCCGCCCTGCACCGTGAAAAGAGGAAGCGTTTCGGGAAGCTTATTTGCTTTTTTCACGCTCTCTGTTTGAGAGCCCGTATCTCCAAGGCCAACACCTACAAGCGCGCAAATCTGATAACGCTTCTTCGCTTTGGCATAGCCCTTTACCATGCCTGCCATCAACCAGCCAAGATAAATGATCGGCGCTCCTTTTCCAAGAATGATAGCCTCCTTATATTCATAAACAGGAAGACCTGCTTTTTCTCCGAGCATTTTCGCGTATCGCGCGGTATAACCCGTATTTGATGTGTAAACAATCGCAATCGGTTTCATGATTTCTTCCTTTCTGATCAACAAATTTATTTATTCATTCTACCATAATTTTTTTCTTCGAGCAATATATTTTCTTATTTTGTTGAAAGTTCAACATACTTTTTGAAAAACAAATGTTATAATAACATCAAAAGATACCAAGAAAGGAACAAAAACGATGAAGAGAAAGATTATAAAAATTGACGAAGAAAAGTGCAACGGTTGCGGTGCTTGTGCCGCGGCATGCCATGAAGGTGCTATTGATATGGTAGACGGAAAAGCAAAGCTTATGCGTGAAGATTACTGCGACGGTCTTGGCGACTGTCTTCCTGCTTGTCCCACCGGCGCGATCTCCTTTGAAGAACGTGAAGCACCGGCTTACAATGAAGAAGCTGTTCTTCTTGCCAAAAAGAAAAAAGCGGAAAGCACCGCTGCAAAGCTTCCCTGCGGTTGCCCGGGCTCACAAGCAAGAAGCATCAAAAGAGCTCCGTCAGAAAACGTATCCGCGCCCGTCACGAGCGAACTTACAAACTTCCCCGTACAGATTAAGCTCGCGTCCATCGGCGCTCCTTATTTTGACGGCGCAAAGCTCCTCATCGCGGCAGATTGCACCGCATTCGCTTACGGAAATTTCCACCGCGATTTTATCCGAAACCACGTAGTCCTCATCGGCTGTCCCAAGCTTGATGCGGTCGATTATGCGGAGAAGCTCACAGCGATCATTAAGCAAAATGACATCAAGAGCGTGACCATCGTTCGGATGGAAGTTCCCTGCTGCGGCGGTCTTGAAAATGCGGCAAAACGTGCTTTGATGGCAAGCGGCAAATTTATTCCCTGGCGTGTTGTCACCGTGTCTACAGATGGACGAATCATAGAGTAAGCGTATAAAAAAGGGCGGATATCCGCCCTTTTATTTTTTTCCGAAAATCTCTTGATGCATATAAGCGGCAAAATCCTGCTCCGTGCCGCTCCAAACATAGGGTACACCCTCAGCATACGAAGCAAACGCCGCGCGTATTGCCTCATGATATTGCATAGACAAACGAGAAAGTCCCCAAAGACCGCCGTCTTTTTTGGAGATTACAACGCCGTCACGCATAAACGCCAGCACACGGCAAAGATTCAAGATAACATATACGGGATTTTCCAAAATGTCCAAAACAGCATTTTCCACATCAAAACGGATACTGTCAAGATAATCCTCCGCAGAAACCGCACCGAAAACCTCGGCGATCGGCTTACCGCAAAGCACAAACCCTACCGCTTTCGTCACGGTAAAATGCGCCGCAAGATCTTTATCCGTGCCATTCATATTCATGCAGTATTCCGTAATATCTCTTTGGATACGGTCGAGATGAGCGTTCGAATAATGAAGCACATACGGCGTAGGATAGATAAAGGGATCACAAGCACGGGACAAAATGACGCTCATCTCCGCGCCCTTTTTCGGACAGATCGCTTTCAAACGCAAAATAGTTTCGATCAGCGCGATCTTCTCGGAAAGCGTCGGCGCATCTCGAACAACCACAAGAAAATCCACATCACTGACGTCATCTCGATAGCAGCCGAACGCTACCGAGCCATGAACGTAGATCCCGACAAGATTTTCTCCGAGAATCTTCTCATATGCTTCGCGGATCTTTTGCAAAAATTTGTTTATCATCATGCCTCCAGATCTTTTGCGAAATACAGAACGAGCACGCCGTCTTCTACACTCGACATGACGAGTTTATCGTAACCCCAATGCAAGTAAATAGCAAGGTTTCTCGTTTCTGCCGCCTCCACACCGATCGTGATGCGGCGAAATCCACGCTCACGCGCATCATGCTCCATGAGTTTAACCATACGCGAGATATGTCCTTGTCCTTCAAAGGCTTTACGAATCCGCAAAGCGTTGATATTCGTCACGGTTTTTCCGTCAGCAAGTGCCTCTCTTCCGTTGATCGCTTTGCAGGCAGGGTCAAAAAGGAGTGTTCCCTCGCCAACAGGAACGCCACCCGCCACAACGGCAAAAGTTTTGCCCATGCCGCTTTGGTTGTATCCCACATACTGCTCTTTCCAACGGATCCAGCGTTCGTCACCGTGGTTTCTTCGGATATTTTCATTCCAAAGATATTCCAGATCGTCTGCCGTCGCGCCTCTGACGAGAATATCACCTGATACGGTATTTTCACGGGAAATGAAGATACCTTTCATATACGACGTTTCATTATGTATTTGATAAATCCAATCTTTTTCTTTTTCAGTGCAACCGATCAAAAGCTTAATCTCGGAATCTCTTTTCATCAGATCGACGGTACAGATCACCGCATCAAGCATTTTTTCCTTGCTTGTACCGAGATAAACGTCAATGCCATCGCCGTCTATGGAGGCGGTATCCTGCAAAAAGCCGTAGTTCACACGATAGATAAAATTCTCAAATCTCGGGTGCGCCGAGCCTTTTGGTCTGTCGATAACAATCTCAGAATTTGCGATCAATCGGTCAAGCGCCTTCCAAAATTCCTGATTTCCTCTCGTTCCCATAAAACCACCCTCCTTTTGTCATACGTTCTTATTTTATCACAAATACGAAAAATACGCAAGCCTTTCAACCTTAGGTTGAAAACTATGAATCCATTCAAAAATCCCGTCAAAGCTCCGATCGGAACCAAGACGGGATTTTATTTAAATATCGGATTATTAGTTCTGTTCGATCAATACGTCATCACGATCAAAAGAAAAGCCTTTGATCTGCGCTTTGGGTGCGTCATCGAGCATATAGTTGACAACATAAAAACTGCCGTCATCAAGCTGAACCCAGCCGCTGTAACCCATGTCAGCTTTCGGACTGCGGTCATAAGCGATGGGAAAAATACGAACCTGCTGCTGGCGTTTTTCCGTTGCCAATGCGGTTTCTTTCGTGAAAAACGCACCGAAAAGATTTTGGTAAACGCAACCGAGCCAACCTTTGCCGCCCTGCATAAAGCGGTAAGTCATAAAATAATTACCCGTCGCACATTTGTCCACCACAGGACGGTGACAGCAGTAAATATTGGTTTCAAAAACACCTTCCCAAGTGGTGCCGTAATCATGCGAGATGGATTTGAAGCAAGGAAGCCCTCTACTCGAATTTTCACGCATAAACGCTACGAGTGTCCCCTCTTCCACTTCCACAATGCTCACTTCACAAAGCTGATAGCGTTCGTCGAAGGCAACCAAAGCTTCCGTCCAAGTTTTTCCGTTGTCATCGCTGTAATAGCAATACTGCGTGAGCTTGCCCGTGATCTCACTCTTTCTATGAACGCCAAAGATATGTCTGCCGTTCGAGAGCACACGATATTTATCGGGAACGATACCTTTGATCGGCAAAATTTCAGGTTCGCTCCAAGTTTTGCCGTCATCATAAGAACGGAAAATATGCTGTTCGCAATCCTTGAGAAGATCTTCATTTACCGTACGGTCAAGTTTATCGCAGATGATGACAAGCGAGCCGTCGGGCATTACGGAAATGCGAGCGCAGTTATAAGCGTAGGTGCCATCGCGTTTTTCCGTGAGCGCGTGCTTTTCGCTCCACGTTTTGCCGTTATCAAGGCTTTCCACATAAACAAGACGGTTACCTTCAAGATCGGCGTGATGTGCGCTTTCACGGAAAACAACGATGAGTTTGCCGCTCGGTGTTTTCACCATGTCAGGAAAGCATTCATAGACGCTATCATCGCGAGAAACGGTGTATTGACGAATCATTTTGATTTCCTCCATATTAAACAAATTTTCGGGCTGATTATAACATATTTTTCTTGAATTTGCAACCCTTTCCCCTATGCAGAAAAAATTTTTTATGATAAAATAAAAGAAAAAATGAACCTTTCGGAAAGTCTTTCCGTCTATATAGGTGAAGTCGACTTACAACACAAAAGAAAGGAGATGTGAATTTGGAATTTGAAGCTTTACTGCGCGAACATCAAAATGCCATCGAGCGTTTTGTGAAATTTAAGATTTCCGATCCGTTTGACGCTGACGATATCCTGCAAGAAACGTATCTCACAGCTGCGAACAAATTCGATACCCTGCATAATAAGGAAAGCTTCAAACCTTGGATCCTTTCCATCGCCAGAAATAAATGTAACGATCATTTTCGAAAAAAATCGGAAATCTTGGAGATCCCGCTCGAAGCAATTTCCGAAAAAGCGCTTATAAGCTCCAGCCATGGCTTGCGAGAGGTCCGCATCGTGCGCGATACGCTTGCCTTGCTTGGTGACAAGCATCAACAGATCTTATATTTATATTTTTGGAAAGAGATGCCGCAGGAGGATATCGCAAAAACACTTGATATTCCGCTCGGCACCGTGAAAAGCCGCCTGCACGCGGCAAAAACAAAATTCAAAGAACGTTATCCTTATCCACCGAAAGGAGATTTAACCATGAAAGAAACAAGAAAACTGCCGAAGATCATGCCGGAATACGCCATCGAAAAATCCGAAAAAGCCCCCTTCTCTGTGAAATGGGAGGAGCTTCCCGGTTGGTTTGCCGTCCCCAAGCTCGGAGAAAAATGCACTTGGAGTATGTATTACGCGCCATCTCGCGCGTGCAGTCATATATATGATATGCAGGTCGTGGGGAAAGCCGCTGTTCATGGCATTGAGGGTGTGGAGATTACCGCACGCGAATCCTCTTACTCCGATAAAAACGAAACTATCATGCGCACTTTCATTGCGCAGTTGACAGATACACATTGCCGTTATCTTGCGGCACTCCGCACGATCGACGATGTCCGCCATTTCATCACATTCCTTGATGGCGATGCTTTTATGGATATTTGGGGACTTGGCGAAGATAACTGCGGTAACGAAACGAATCTCTCTGCAAAAGGACTCCTTACAAGAAATGGAAGCGAAATCACTTGTGCAAAAGATAAAGAGATTTTGGATATCGCTGGACGATATGAAGTAACCATCGGCGGAAAAACGTTTGACACCGTATGCGTGATGGATATCTTCCCCATGGAAAAAGGGGTTCTCATCGAACAATATCTCGATCAAAACGGCAAAACCATTCTTTGGCGCCGCTTTAACCGCGATGATTGGGCGTTTGACCGCTACAAACAAAAATGGAGCGAAAAGCTACCCGAAAATGAACGCATCACCGTAAACGGAGAAACTTACGTTCATTGGTACGATTGTATCACCGATTATATTATTTAACGCCAAGAGGAACGGAACTTCATTCCGTTCCTCTTTTTTGCAAGTTTTGATTGCTTTTGTTTTTGTGTCGTCTTTTGATGTTGACAAATGTCGAGCGCCTATGATATAATGCAGGCAAATAGGGGTTTTTTGCCCTCAAAAACGAAAAAAATCAAAGGAGAAGCACCTATGAAAAATTCTGCTTTCCGCCCGAGCGCGGTGCCGCTCGCAACTGTCGATCCGTATTTCTCTCTCTGGTCTTTTGCCACAAATCTCACCGATGATTCCACACGCCATTGGACAGGCAGACGCATGGCGATGACCGGTATCCTCCGTTATGACAGACAAAATTTCCTCTTCATGGGCAAAGCCACAGGCTCCGACCGCAACTACAACGAGCGCGTTCCCGTTTTGCCGCAAACAAGCTGCACCGTGACCCCTACATCTTCGATCTATACATTTGAAAATGAGCTTCTTTCCATGAAGCTGATCTTCACAACCCCTATTCTTCTTGATGATCTTGCCCTTGCTTCCCGTCCCGTTTCTTACGTGCGTTATGAGATCACGCCGAAAGACGGTGGCGAACATCATTTGGAAGTTTATTTTGAAATCTCCACAGAAGCTTGCATCGAAAGCACCAACCAGACTATTGCCATCGGCAGAACGGATTACTCTATCTTCTGCGGCAACACCGAACAAAAGCCACTGAACGCATCGGGTGACGATATCCGCTGTGACTGGGGTTATCTCCACCTTTGCCACCCCGATACCTTCGTTTCCTGCAAGCCGCTCAGCAAATATAAAAGAGGCTTTTGCAATGGCAGAGTCGATAAGCTTGCTGAAGATAAGATCTATACATACGAAGACCGTGCCACCCTCGCGTTTATCAGCAATGAATATAAAGATATGTTCGCCATCGCTTACGATGATGTTCATGCTGTCAATTATTTCGGCGATATCCTCGATGGCTACTATAAAACAAAATACGTCACCTTTGACAACGCCGTAAGAACCGCACTTGCTGAAGCCGATGAGATCTTTGAACGCTGTGCGAAATTCGACGAAGAATTCACCACAGAAATGAAAAAGATCGGTGAAGATTTTGCAAATGTTGGCGCTTTGGCTTACCGTCAGGCGTTCGCCGCGCACAAGCTTTGCGCAGATAACGACGGCAATATCCTCTTTATGTCCAAAGAGTGCTTCTCCAACGGTTGCATGGCAACTCTTGACGTGACCTATCCTTCCATTCCGCTTTTCTTGCTTCTCTGCCCTGAGCTTGTAAAGGGTATGCTTCGCCCCATCGCGAAGTTCGCAAGAAGCAATGCTTGGCATTTTGATTTCGCACCGCATGATGCAGGTCAATATCCGCTTTGCGACGGTCAGCGCTATGGGCTCATGGGTGACGGCTCCTATAACCCCGAAAGTCAGATGCCCGTAGAAGAATGCGGAAACTTCATTCTCTCTGTTGCCGCTGTTTGCCGCGCGGAAGGCTCCGATGCATATGCCAAAGAAAATGCGGAGCTTTTGAAAACGTGGGCAGATTATCTTGTGAACAATGGCTACAAACCCGAAAACCAGCTCTGCACCGATGACTTTGCAGGACATCTTGCTTACAACTGCAATCTTTCCCTCAAAGCCATTACCGCTCTCGGCGCTTACGGTCAGCTCACAGGTGAAGCTTATTACACAGATGCCGCAAAAGATATGGCAAATCGCTTCCTTGTTGACGCGAAAAATGAAAAAGCAACCAAGCTCGCTTTTGATAAAGATGACACTTGGAGCCTTAAATACAACGCCGTTTGGGATAAGCTTCTCGGTCTTGGGCTTTTCCCTGAAGAATTTTACGAAAGAGAAATCGCACTTTACACCGAAAAATGCGAAAAATACGGTGTTCCGCTGGATTGCCGCCGCTTCTACACCAAACTCGACTGGCTCGCATGGACAACCGTTCTGACTGACAATAAAGAATACTGCGACAAGATCCACGCGTGCATCGCGGATATGGTCTGTGAAACCGCACAGCGTGTTCCTCTGACTGACTGGTATGAAACAAAGAGCGCAAAACAGTGCTCCTTCCAGCATCGCTCCGTTGTCGGCGGTTTCTTTATCAATATGCTTCAAGGCAACAAAAATTTTCTTTAAATAATCCCGGAGGAATTCCACAATGTTAGACCCGCATTTGATTGCCAAGACACGCCCTCTTGCCAATCCCGAAAACATCATTCTTCACAACAATATGCGTATCACCGTTCTCACGGACAGACTTTTCCGCATTGAGATCGATGACGAAAAGCGCTTTTGCGATGAAGCGACCGAGGCTGTCTGGTTTCGTGACATGCCCCCCGTTCCCTTCTCCACGGAGATCGACGGTGATACGCTCACCGTGAAAACAGCAGGTGCCAAGCTTATCCTCACAAAGCCTTTTGAAAACAGCTTCGTGCTTCTCGACGGCTTCAGAAAGCCTGCAAAGCTTGATAACGCTGAAAACCTCGGCGGTACGATCCCGACACTCGATATGTGTGACGGTGGATTCAAAGTCGATTGGAATGGCAATCGCACGCATTTGAAATTGGATATGGGTGTCATCTCTCGCAGAGGTGTCGCCGTGCTCGATTATTCCGAGTCTTCCATTCTTGGCAAAGATGGCTTGATCCACAAACGTGATCACGAAAGCACAGACCTTTACGTTTTTGCATACGGTCACGATTACCGTGCGGCTGTGCGCGCCTTTTATATGATCTGTGGCAGCACGCCGAAGATCCCCCGCTATGCGTTCGGTAACTGGTGGAGCCGCTACCATGCTTATACGGAAGAAGAATACATGGGCCTTGTCAACCGCATGGAAAAACGCGGTATTCCGCTCACCGTTGCCACGGTGGACATGGACTGGCACTGGTCCACAACGCTCGATCAAAAAAAAAGCATCACTGCAGCCGGCAAAGCCAGCGAATATTACGGCGGTCCCGGCGGTTGGACAGGCTATAGCTGGAACACCGATCTTTTCCCCGATTATAAGCGCTTTTTGAAGCGTCTGCACGATAAAGATCTTCACGTCACCTTAAATCTCCACCCCGCAACAGGTCTTCGCTATTTCGAGGATATGTATAAAGAAATGGCAGAAGCGATCGGCATGGATCCCGCAAGTGAAAAGCGCATCACCTTTGATTTCACCGATCCGAAGTGCATCAATGCGTATTTCAACGTCATTCATAAGCCTTATGAGCATGATGGCGTTGACTTCTGGTGGATCGACTGGCAGCAAGGTCCTCGCGCAAAAGCCGCCGGTATCGACATCATGTGGGTTCTGAACCACTATCACACGCTTGATAACGCAAAAGAACACGCGCCCATGATCCTTTCCCGTTATTCCCGTTTCGGTGCGCACCGTTATCCGCTCGGCTTCTCGGGCGACACCTTCATCACATGGGAAACGCTCGATTATCTGCCCTATTTCACGGCAACCGCTTCCAACATCGGTTTCACTTGGTGGAGCCATGATATCGGCGGTCACACCTTCGGTTATAAGGACGATGAGCTGTATCTGCGCTCCGTGCAGTTCGGCGTATTCAGCCCGATCAACCGCTTGCATTGCACCAATATGCCTTATTGCTCCAAAGAGCCCTCTGTTTATATGGGCGGTACCGGTCTTATCGCGGAAGATTTTCTCCGTTTGCGCCATCAACTGATTCCTTATCTCTATTCCGCGATGATCGAAACCAGCGAAAACGGAAAAGCACTTATCGAACCGATGTATTATACCGCGCCCAAAGAAAAAGACGCATATCTCGTTCCCAATGAATACACCTTTGGTTCCGAGCTGATCGCAGCTCCCGTGACAACCAAAGCGGACAGCAAAGGACTCAGTAAGGTCACCGTTTGGCTTCCCGAAGGCAAATGGACCGATATTTTCAACGGAAACGTTTATGAAGGCGGCAGAACGCTCTCTATGGTACGTCCGCTTGAAAGTATTCCTGTTCTGGCAAAAGCCGGTGGTTTCCTCCCTCTCGATGGCAGAGCAACCACCAACAGCGTTGCGGATCCCGACCATTTGCGTGTGCTTTCCTTTAACGGTAACGGCACCTATACGCTCCATGAAGATAGCGGTGATACCCTTTTCACAGCCAAAGAAGAAACCGGCAAACAGATCGTTTGCATCAAAGCAGATGCAGGCGTGATCAACCGCAAGATGACGCTGGAAATGCGAAACATCAAAAACGGCAAGGTTTCTGTATTTGAAAACGGAAATCCCATCGAAGTGGAAACATTTGTCGACGGTTTCCTTTCCGTGGTGATCGAAAATGTTTCGTCCGACAAGGTTTACACCGTGGAGATCATCTTCACCGATGATCATAGCGAATATCGCAACGATCGCTTCCTCTATGCGCTCACCCGTCTTTGCGCGGCAAACGATCGCAAAGAATATCTCTGGAAGCTTGCCGATCGCGATGATGGCATCTTGAAAAACGCGATCCTTTCGGAAGAAGATCTGACCACCAATCAGAAAATTTTCCTCACGGAAGCTTGGTGATCACGCGTTTCGTTTTATTGCGACAATCAAACAAAATAATCCCAACAGATTTCATTCTGTTGGGATTTTATATAGAAAATTATCTGTATTTTTCAACAGCCGCCAAAGCACGTTTGGCATCTTCTTCATCTTTTGCGTAGTACCAAATGATAGTCTTGGAGCTTGCAAGAAGATCGCCCATATTGATCAGCTCATCATATGTAGGAGCGATGATGATCGTCTTTCCGTCGAGATCATCGTGATAACGGCGGAAAATATCTACAGCGCGTTCCGCATTGGGGTCACTGGAGATTTCCATCAATTTGATCTTATCCACACCTGCAAACATCGGGATCATTCTGTGACCGAGAGAATGAACGTGAAGCATCGCACTGTCGCAATCCTTTACACATTCATGAAGTGCAGGGAGAAAATGCTCTTCATAAAGCTCGGGAGAGATCATCGTGGAGAAGTCCTCGGAAAGCTGACCCATGCACTTGCCGGGCATATAAAGACCGAAGCCATTGATACAGCCGCCTGCAATCTTCGTTGCTTCCGCTCTCTGAAGATCAAGCGTGAAGTTAACCGCCTTTGCACAGAACTGCATCAATTCTTCCAAGGTTTCCGGTTCATCATAAATATCGTAGAAAAGCTCTGTGCCGCGGATCGCGTTGGCAACGTCGGAGGGACCGTCAGCGCCGCGCATACGAACAGGGATATATTCTTCCCATTTTTCACGCATATATTTCATGCCGTCCACTACGAGATGAATCCAAAGATTGTCGCGGTCAAGCTTCAAATTGCGGAAATCTTCAAGTTCTTCGCAAATTTCATGCTGGAAAGTCGTCGTTGCGGTGAAATCCACTTTGCCACCAAGGAATGCAGTATGTTCTGCGATGCCGTACCACGGAGAGGTGGAAGGAATGAAATCGTCATCGATCTGCTCATGGAATCTGGCAAAATGATAATCTCTTTCGGCACGCATGTCGAGATATTTTTCCATATCTTCAGGGAATTTCCAACTA
>CAYXQF010000037.1:0-18734 GCA_964466625.1 uncultured Lachnospiraceae bacterium
GAACAGGTCTTCAAAAAATCAAAAGAAGAGATCATCAATATTGCGACCTTCGGCGCAAAGCTTTGCAAAGAATACCGTGAAAAAACGGAAGGGAAATTCACCTTCGAATATTCTCCCGAAAGCTTTACGGGCACGGAACCTGAATATGCGGCTGAGATCTGCAACGCCGTGATTGACATTTGGCAACCGACTGCGGAGGATAAAGTCATCATCAATCTTCCCGTGACGGTTTCCCACTCTATGCCTCACGTTTACGCAAATCAAGTGGAATATATGTGCAAAAATCTCCATGGCAGGGAAAACCTTATCATCTCGCTTCACCCACATAATGACCGCGGCTGTGCTGTAGCAGATAGTGAAATGGGACTTCTTGCAGGCGGTGATCGCATTGAAGGTACGCTTTTCGGTAACGGTGAGCGCACAGGTAACGTGGATATCATCACACTTGCGCTCAATATGTATTCACAGGGTGTGGATCCCGAACTGGATTTTTCGCATATGCCTGAAATTTGCGCGGTTTATGAGAAAGTTACCCGTATGCACGTTTATGAACGTCAGCCGTATAGCGGCGCGCTTGTTTTCGCGGCTTTCAGCGGTTCCCATCAGGACGCCATCGCCAAGGGTATGCATTATCGCGAAGAAAAAGGTACAGGCATCTGGAACGTGCCGTATCTGCCCATTGATCCCACCGACATCGGCAGAGTTTATGAGGCGGACGTCATTCGTATCAATTCGCAATCGGGCAAGGGTGGCATCGGTTATCTCTTGGAAACGAAATATTCTCTCGTTCTTCCGCCTAAAATGCGCGAGGTTTTCGGCTATCACGTCAAGAGCGTTTCCGACCATGCGCACAAGGAGCTTTCTGCGGAAGAGGTTTACGATATCTTTATGAAAAATTACGTCAATGTGGAAGGTCACATTGTCGTGGAAGAAACCCACTATAAACAGATCGACGGTATCACAGCGGAAGTTACCCTTCGTCTTGATGGAGAACACAAAGTGGTAAGTGCCGTCGGTAACGGCCGTCTTGACGCGGTTTCCAATGCGATCTCCTCCGTTGTTGGAAAGAAATATTTCCTCGAAACTTATACCGAACACGCACTGGAGGACGGCACCAGCTCTCATGCGGCTTCTTACGTTTCTGTGAAAGATGAAGCAGGCAACGTTTCTTGGGGCGCAGGCATTGACAGCGATATCATCAATTCTTCTGTCAAAGCGTTCGTGAGCGCCATCAACCGTATGATGGAAAATTAACGCACGAAAGGAATTTACGATTATGTCTATGACAATGACACAAAAAATTCTCGCGGCACACGCAGGACTTGAAAAGGTCGAAGCAGGCGAGCTCATTCTGGTGAGCCTTGACCGTGTGCTTGGCAACGATATCACCTCTCCCGTTGCGATCCGCGAATTTAATAAACTCGGCTTTAGTGAAGTATACGATAAAGAAAAGGTGACGATGGTTATGGACCATTTCGCGCCGAATAAAGATATTAAAGCTGCCATTCAATGCAAAATGTGCCGCGATTTCTGCGAAGAAAAGGGCGTTGTGAATTTCTTTGACGTGGGACAGATGGGCGTGGAACACGCGCTCCTGCCCGAAAAAGGACTTGTGGTTTCGGGTGATGCCGTCATTGGTGCGGACTCTCACACTTGTACTTACGGTGCGCTTGGCGCGTTCTCCACGGGTGTTGGCTCCAGCGACATGGCTTGTGGCATGGCAACGGGCAAGGCGTGGTTCAAGGTTCCTTCTGCCATTAAATTTGTTTTGACAGGCAAGCTTCGTCCTCATGTCACGGGCAAAGACGTGATCCTGCATATCATCGGCAAGATCGGCGTGGACGGCGCGCTTTATCGCTCCATGGAATTTACGGGCGAGGGTGTTTCTTCGCTTTCCGTCACAGATAGACTTACGATATGCAATATGGCGATCGAAGCAGGCGCGAAAAACGGTATTTTCGAAGTGGACGAAAAAACACTTGCTTATATCGCAGAGCGTTCGGATAGAAAACCTGTCGTTTACAAAGCAGATGATGATGCTCCTTATGATGAAGTGATCGAAATCGACCTTTCGACCATCAAACCTACCGTGGCATTCCCGCATCTTCCTGAAAACACGAAGACCGTGGACGAGATCGCAGAACTTGTTAAGATTGACCAAGTTGTCATTGGCTCTTGCACCAACGGTTATTATGAAAACATCAAAGAAGCCGCGGAACTTATGCGTGGCAGAAAAGTGGCAAAAGGCGTGCGCGCGATCATCATTCCCGCGACACAGGAGATCTATCTGCGTGCGATGAGAGAAGGACTTCTCGAAATCTTTATTGAGGCAGGCTGTGCAGTTTCCACGCCTACCTGCGGCCCCTGCCTTGGCGGTCACATGGGTATTCTTGCACCTCATGAAAGAGCTGTAGCAACCACCAACCGTAATTTCGTCGGCAGAATGGGTGATCCCACCTCCGAGGTTTACCTCGCTTCTCCTGCGGTGGCGGCGGCAAGTGCGATCCTTGGCAGAATCGCTTCGGCAGATGATCTGACATGATGAAAGGAGTATTTTCACATGAAATTTGAAGGAAAAGTTATTAAATACGGGGATAACGTGGATACGGACGTCATCATTCCCGCCAGATATCTCAATACTATTGATAAAAAAGAGCTCGCCTCCCACTGCATGGAAGACCTCGACAGCACGTTTTCTGAGCGTGTAAAGACGCATCATATCATCGTTGCAGACAACAACTTCGGTTGCGGTTCTTCCCGTGAACACGCGCCTCTTGCGATCAAAGAAAGCGGTGTGACGCTCGTGATCGCTAAAAGTTTTGCGAGAATCTTTTATCGCAACGCTATTAACATCGGTCTTGCTATTTTTGAATGTCCCGAAGCTGTGGACGCGATCCATGACGGTGATGAAGTTGCGGCGGATTCCGACACAGGTGTAATCAAAAATCTTACCACAGGCGAAAGCTTTACTACAAAACCCTTCCCGGAATTTATCGCGAAGATCATCGCGGACGGCGGACTCATGGAAGCTATCAAGAAGGGAAATATTCGTTAAAGCGGGCAATGCCCACCTCCGGTTGCTCGCCTACCGTAGCTTTCTGCTAAATTAAGCACTAAAAAACGGCGAGGTCAGAAATTTTTATAGTTTTAAAAAAGAAGGTATCGTTATGAAAATGAACATCGCACTCCTGAAGGGCGACGGCATCGGTCCCGAAATTGTGGAAAGTGCCGTTCGCGTTCTTGAAAAGATCGGTGAAAAATATAACCATGAATTTGTTTTTACGCCTTATTTGATTGGCGGCGCCGCAATCGATGCCACGGGTGCACCGCTTCCCGAAGAAACCGTGAAGGGTTGTCTGGCATCGGATAGCGTACTTCTCGGTGCTGTCGGCGGTCCGAAATGGGATACGCTTCCGGGCAATATGCGCCCCGAAAAGGCACTTCTCGGCATTCGTGCGGCGATGGAGCTTTATACCAATCTGCGCCCTGCCAAGCTTTATGCGGCACTGAAAGACGATTGTCCGCTCCGTGCTGATCTTGTGGAAAAAGGTTTTGATATTCTTATTGTCAGAGAACTGACGGGCGGCATTTATTTTGGTGACAGAGGTTACCGTGAGGGTAAATACGGCGAAGAGGCTTATGACACCGAGCAATACAGCCGCATGGAGATCGAACGCATCGTTCGTGCTGCAATGGAAGCGGCAATGGTGAGAAACAAACGCGTTGTCAGCATTGATAAAGCAAACGTTCTCGAAACCTCTCGTCTTTGGAGAAAAACAGTTCATGAGATCGCGGCGGAATACCCTGAGGTGACTGTTTCCGATATGCTTGTGGATAATGCGGCGATGCAGCTCGTGCGCAATCCTTCGCAGTTTGACGTCATCGTGACGACCAATATGTTTGGTGATATCCTCTCTGATGAAGCTTCGCAGATTACAGGTTCTATCGGTATGCTCCCGTCGGCTTCTCTCGGTGCAACGAAACGCGGTCTTTACGAGCCAATCCATGGTTCTGCACCCGATATCGCAGGGCAGAATAAGGCAAATCCCATCGCGATGATTCTTTCTGCCGCAATGATGCTTCGCTATGCTTTTTCGCTGGAAACGGAAGCGGTGGCGATCGAAAACGCAGTAAATCAGGTTTTGGAAGACGGTCTTCGCACTGCTGACATCGCGCATGGCGGCGAAGTGCTCGGCACAGTAGAGATGACCGATCAGATTTTAGAAAGAATCTGACCTACGTTCTTCTTTATGAAAAGATGGAGTCAAAAGAAACGGGTTGTTTTATTTCGATTTTAAAATTCATATTGTGCAGATATATGGGAGGGGAAAACCTCCCATATCATTTTAATCGAAAAAAGAGGTGAATTTCATGTGCTATCGCATCGAACTGATGAAAACGGAAGCAGATATCCTTGGAAAAGCATATGTGCATTGGCGCTCATGGCATGAAACGTATGCGGCGCTCGTAGATGCTTCTTATATGGAAACGCTCACACAAGAGAAGTGCGAAATGATCGCCAAGCGATGGACGGATAATATTTTGGTGGCGAAAGACGGTGAAAAGGTCATCGGTTTCGTGGGTTACGGTGCATACCGTAACCATACAATGAAAGATTGCGGTGAAATCTATGCGATTTACGTTTTGCGGGAGTATCAAGGCAAAAAAATCGGTTATGCGCTCATGAATGCCGCCATGGAAAAATTAAAAGATTATGACAGCGTGGCGCTTTGGGTGCTGGAGGGTAACGAGCGGGCAATCTGTTTTTATAAAAAATATGGATTTCGTTTTGACGGAACGATGCAGGAGATTGCACTCGGCACACCGCGCACGGAAAAACGAATGATCTATAAGAAAGGAGAGAAAACATGAAATTATTATTTTTGATCGGTAATGCCGCCGTTGGCAAAATGACGGTGGGGCAGGAGCTTATGAAGATCACGGATTTGCGGCTTTTTCATAACCACATGACGATTGAGCCAGTCATTGAGATTTTCGGCGGTTTTAACGGTGTTGTAACCGAAAGACTGCGCACCGTGATCTTTGAAGAATTTGCGAAATCGGATCAATATGGTATGATTTTCACATTTATGTGGGCTTTCGATCATCGGTCGAATTGGGATTATATTGAACGTATCAAGAAAATTTTTGAGCCTTACGGCACGGAATTTTATTATGTTGAACTGGTAGCCTCGCAGGAGGTTCGTTTGGAGCGAAACGTGACCGAAAACCGCCTCAAAAACAAAGCTTCCAAACGAGATATTGAGAAGTCGACGCAAATGCTGAAGCACCATGACAGCCACTACCGTCTGGAAAGCTTGGACGGAGAAATTCCTTTTGAGAATTATATGAAAATCGACAATTCTGCCCTTGCACCCGATACGGTAGCTCGTATGATTCAAGAGAGATTTTCGTTATAAAACAAAGAGCTGACATGGCTTTTGCCATGTCAGTTTAATTTTTATTTAGAAAACTTGCATGTTTTGATTTTTTGTGATATACTATACATACTTATACACATTCTACGAAAGATCGGTATGCCACTATGAAAATCAAGACAGCAGAAAAAAGCTATGAAGAAGTGATTGCACTCAAAGGACAAAAACATCGCAAACCGCAAAAGCCGAATATTCTTTTTCGCACGCTTTTGAAGGTGGTTTCTACCCCCGATCTTTTTGCTACGAAATTTTCTTGTCGCAAGATCGGTATGGAAAAGCTTGCTAAACATGAGCCTTGTCTGTATCTTATGAATCATTCCAGCTTTATTGATCTTAAGATCGCTTCCAGTATTTTATATCCGCGTCCTTTTAATATCGTTTGTACCTCTGACGGTTTTGTGGGGAAAAATTGGCTGATGCGTCAGCTTGGTTGTATTCCCACGAAAAAATTCATTGCCGATTTGGCTTCGGTTCGTGATATGATTTATGCAGTCAGAAAGCTGAAAAGCTCCGTTTTGATGTATCCTGAGGCAGGCTATAGCTTTGACGGAACGACAACGATGCTTCCCGATACGCTCGGTCCTTTTCTCAAAATGCTCGGTGCGCCTGTGGTAATGATCCGCACATACGGCGCATTTTCCCGTGATCCGCTTTATAATAATCTTCGTCGCCGCAAGGTAAAGATTTCGGCAGAGATGGAATATATCCTCTCACCCGAAGAGATCCGCAGAAAATCTCCCAAAGAGTTGAACGCCATTCTGGCGGAACAATTCAAGCTTGATTATTTCCGTTGGCAACAGGAAAATGAAGTGGATATCGAAGAAGATTTCCGCGCGGAAGGTCTTGAACGTGTACTTTTCCGCTGTCCGCATTGTGAAACCGAGGGCGAAATGAAAGGTGATGGCACGATCGTGACCTGTGGTCATTGTGGTGTGCAATATGAATTGGACTCCCATGGTTATTTGCAAGCGGTGGAGGGCGAAACGAAATTTTCTCATATTCCCGATTGGTATGCTTGGGAAAGAGAATGTGTGCGCAGGGAACTTCTTGATGGTACTTACCATATGCAGACGCCTGTGGACATCTATATGCTGGTGGACACACAAAAGCTTTATAAAGTGGGCGAAGGGGAATTGACACATGACCGAGATGGTTTTTCTTTGGTGGGCTGTGACGGTAAACTGAATTATACGCAAAAGCCGATTGCCACCTATAGTCTGAATTCCGATTTTTATTGGTATGAGATCGGTGACGTGATCAGCATTGGTGATACCAAAGCGCTCTATTATTGCTTCCCGAAAGATGAAAATGTCCTCGTTGCCAAAACGAGAATCGCGACGGAAGAACTTTATAAGATCGTGAAACAGGAAAAAGATCGCCATGCTAAGAGTTCTGAAAATAAAGAAAAAGAAGCTTGAGATAAAATTTGAAATAAAAAACACCGCAATTTTTTGCGGTGTTTTTTCATATAATAAGAACGTAATTTCTATGATTCGTTTCTTTTGGCTCCGTTTTGTTTTTTGCCTAAATAAATTCGTAAGCAAAAAACGACTCGTTTCTTTTGGCTCCGTTTTGTTTTTTGTCAAAATAAATTCGTAAGCAAAAAACGACTCGTTTCTTTTGGCTCCACCTTTTCTTTTCGTAAAGAAAAGGTGGATAAAGAAGAAAACATGTTATTTGCCGGCAACGCTCATATCTTTGATCAGAACGTCGGGAGAACCAAATGTGGTCTTGCCGCCGGGAACGCCGAATTTTACTTCATTGGAGAGTGCAGCGATCGATTTCAAAAGTTCAAAGAAGTTGCCTGCGATGGTGAAGGATTTCACAGCGTTTGCTTTCTTGCCGTCTTTGATGAGAAAGCCTGCGCTTTCCAAAGAGAAATCGCCTGTTACAGCGTTTGCGCCTGCGTGCAAGCCTTTCACTTCGGTAACGTAAACGCCGTTTCCTGCGAGCGCGAGAAGCTCATCTTCTGTGTAATTGCCAGCTTCAATGCAGAACGTATAAGGGCTGATGTCCACAGGAGAGGAATAGCCACCCTTGCTTGCATTGCCCGTGGTTTCTACACCGGCACGTTTTGCGGTTTCGCGATTGTGGAGAAGTGTTTTGAGAACGCCGTTTTCCACGATGTTTTTGCGGCATGCCGCAACGCCTTCTGCGTCAAAATAAGACTGGATAGAAATGCCTTCGCGCTTCGGATCGTCGGAAATGGTGACAATATCGGAAGCGATCACGGTGTTTTCCTTGCCTGCGAGAAGGGACATGCCCATCTGTGCGCTTTTTGCGGAGAAGGCAGAGGAGAATACCGCGAGAATGGAACGCATCTGTTTGCCATCGAGAATAACGTTCATTTTGCCGGATTCCACACCGCCTGCGCCAATCTTGGAGAGCGCTTCGTCAACGACTTCTTTTGCGATTTCTGCCGTGCTAAGACCTTCTTTGAGTTCTCTCACCGCATAATCGTTTTCTACTTCGCCGTCTTTGGCAACAACAGCCGCCGCCATCACAGCGGTGATACCACAGCTGTTTTCAAGGTCAAGACCGTGAGAGTTTACAAGACGAATGGTGTATCCGCTGGACATTGCCGCGGTGGAGGTGCCGTTCTGAACCGCATCGCTTGCCGCATAAGTGTCAGCAGCAATGGTGAGCGCAAGCTCTTTGAGTTTGCCTGCATCTGCAGGAACGAAATCGGGCGTGTTCGGCTTTTCATAGGAAGGAGAACCTGCGAAAATGCCGACGGTGTCTTCTTTTTCTGTGTATTTTGCGTTTTCGATGGCACGATCTACAAGCTCAGTCATTTCGGTTTCTTCCATCAGCTCGGTGGAGGCATAGCCCATTTTGCCGTTCGTGACAAGGCGCAGACAAAGACCGCCTGTCACGCCGGAGGAGAAGGAGCTGATCTCTTTGTTGAGTGTTTCTACCGAGGTGTCTGCAGAGGACATATAGTAGATTTCATATTCTTTTACGCCGCGCGCTTCTGCCGCATTTTTCAGCGCGGATTTCAATGCTTCAAAGTTCATTTTCTACCTCCTACGGTGATTTTGGATACGCGAATGAGAGGCTGGCCGACGTCAGTGGGAACACTGCCGCTGGAGCTGCCGCACATACCCTGTGCGGTGTCAAGATTCTGACCGACCATATCGATATCCTGAATAATCTGTGCGCCCGTGCCAACGAGAGAAGCACCGCGAACGGGCTCACAGATCTTACCGTTACGAACGAGATAACCTTCATTAACGGAGAAGTTAAATGCACCGGTGAGCGGGTTTACAGAACCGCCGCCCATGGATTTTGCGTAAAGACCGTATTCGATGGAGGAAATGATATCTTCATTCTTGTCGGGACCGTTGGCGATATAGGTGTTCGTCATACGGGAAGTGGGCTCATAGAGATAGCTTTCTCTTCTGCCGTTACCTGTCATGGGCATACCCATGCGACGAGAACCAAGACGGTCGATCATATAGTTCTTGAGAATACCGTTTTCGATGAGGACGTTCTTCTGTGTGGGGTGACCTTCGTCGTCGATGTTGACAGAGCCCCATGCGTTCGGGATCGTACCGTCGTCGATCGCAGTAACTTTTTCATTGGCGATCTTCTGACCGAGCTTGCCGCACATCTGGGAAGTACCCGTACCAACGGAAGTTGCTTCGAGAGAGTGACCGCATGCTTCGTGGAAAATAACACCGCCGAAACCGTTTTCGATGGCAACAGTCATCTGACCCGCAGGGCAATAATCGGCTGTGAGATTGGTGATCGCCTGTCTTGCAGCTTCCGTACCGATTTCTTTCGGCGGGAAGAGCTCAAAGACTTCAAGGCCCATACCTCTGCCGGGTGCGCAGGAACCGGACTGATTTTCGCCGCCTGCGGAAGCGATGGCATTGACAGCCATGCGAGTTCTCATGTGGCGGTCTGAGGTGAGAAGACCTTCAGTGTTGGCGATTTGAATGGTGTGGTCAACGGTGAGAAGGTTGCCAACGACCTGCGCGATGCGTTCATCATATTCGGAAGCGGCGGTGCAAGCTTCGCGCAAAAGGGAGATTTTCGTTTTCATCTCGGCAGTGGAGGGAACCACTTTCACGGGGTGAATGTTGGGGAAAGTGCGCTCTGTGAGAACGACGTTCTGCGGTGCGTATTTATCACCCATTGCTTCCGCAACGGATTTTGCACATTTGATCAGACCTTCACGGGAGATATCGGAAGTGGAGCCGTAAACGGTTCTGGTGCCGAGGAAGGCACGGATACCGACACCGGATACGGTATTATCGGCGATGGTTTCGATCTTGCCGCCCATCAAGACCACTCTGCCGTTTCTTGTAAGCTCGCAGTAAACCTCAGCAAAATCCGCGCCTGTGGACGTGGCAATGCCGAGAATTTCTTCAAGCAATCTTTTTTCTAACATAAGACCTCCTTTAAGACGTTCGTTTTGAATTTTCCTTGGAAAAACGAATTCTTTACTAAAATAATTATACCCCATAAATTTTTTATGTCAAGTTGAAAGGCGGATTTTTTTGCAACAGCTACTTGACAAGCAGGGAATATTCTGTTATAATTCAACTGTACTATGCGGCATAGTACAGCTAAATCTCCAAAAACGAAAGGAGAAACGAAATATGCTCGTTATTGATAAATTTTCGAGAAAACCCATCTATGAGCAGATCGTGGAAGGGATCGAATATGAGATCGTCACAGGTATCTTGAAAAAGAAGGAGCAACTTCCTTCCATCAGAGAGCTTTCCGCCATGCATGCAGTCAATCCCAATACGATCCAAAAAGCTTTTCTTGAGCTGGAACGCGCAGGGATCATCATCACAGGGCAAGGCAGAGGCTGCTTTGTTTCGGAAAATGCCGTGGAAAAGATCAGGGAGCGTCTGCGCCCAAAGATCGCCGAGGTGGAAACGCTTGCCCGTGAGCTTGCGCGCGCAGGAATCGCGAAAGAAGATCTGCTTCGTGCCGTGGAAAACGCCTATGCGGCGCAATCATCTTAAAAAGAAAGGAAGAACGATATGATTTGTGCTAAAAACGTTACGATGAAATTCGATGATTTCACCGCACTGAAAAATTTGAACTGTGAGATCCCGAACGCTTGTATCTATGGACTTGTCGGCAGCAACGGCGCGGGAAAATCCACGTTTTTGCGCCTTGTCAGCGGTGTTTACCGCCCGTATGCCGGGGAGATCACTGTGGACGGCGCACCCGTTTACGAAAATCCCGTAGTCAAGCAAAAGATCCTTTATGTACCCGATGAGCTTTATTTTTTACCGCAATCGGATATGAGGACGATGGCAAGATTTTATGCTGCCGTTTATAAGGATTTTAACGATGAACGCTTTGAGAATTTGACGAAGACCTTTGGGTTGGATCCCGATAAAAATCTCAATACCTTTTCCAAAGGTATGCGCAGGCAAGCCGCGACGATCCTTGCGCTTTCTGCGATGCCGCAGTTTCTTTTCTTTGATGAAACCTTTGACGGACTGGATCCCGTGATGCGAAATCTTGTGAAGCAGGTTATTTACAATGACGTTCTGGAGCGGGGAACTACTACCATCATCACCTCCCATTCGCTTCGTGAGCTTGAGGATACCTGCGATCAGCTTGCGCTCCTTCATAAAGGCGGCATCGTTTTCGAAAGTGATATTCAAAATCTGAAAACCTCGCTCTTTAAGGTGCAGGTTGCTTTCCGCGAACAATTTGACCGTGAGCGTTTTGCGGGGATCGAGATCCTGAATTATAATCACGCAGGTTCTGTTGCCAATTTCATTGCGCGCGGTAATAAAGAAGAGATTCTTGCCCGTATCCGCGCGATGGATCCCGTTTTGCTTGATGTGCTTCCGCTCAATCTGGAAGAGGTATTTATTTATGAAATGGAAGCGCTCGGCTATGCTTTCAAAGATATTTTGATGTGAGGAGGTTCTTGAAGATGAAAAATGTATTTTCCACGAAGCTTTATTTGCAAGGCTTGCGTAAAGTGCGTAACGCAGGCATCGCGATGGCAATCATCGTGATCGTGCTGAATGCTTTGGTGCCTGTTTTTGCACTGATCGAGGAGCAGTCGCTTTGGCCGGGGACGCTTAGAGTAGTTTCCCCGATTTCGATCTCGCTTTTTGCCCCTTTCGGTGTCACGATGATCCTTTTTGCACCGCTTCTTGTTTATTCCATGTTTTCCTATCTCAATGAGCGAAAGTCCTCGGACTTTTATCATTCGATTCCGCAAAAGCGCATTTGCGTTTATCTCAGCTTTATTGCGTCGATCATGACGTGGATCGTGAGCGTACTTCTTGCGAGTGTCGTTGTGAACAGCATACTTTGGTCGCTGACGAAATACTATTCCGTGAGCGCCGAAGCGATCTGGCTTTCTTTTGCGGCGTTTTTCATCATTGCCGTTATGATGGCTGGTTTTATGACACTTGCCATGATGATCACGGGTACGACGATCTCCAACTGTCTTGTTTTTCTTCTGCTTTTGCTTTTTGTTCGTGCGATCGGTCTATTCTTTATCACTTGCCTTGAAGATTTGGCGCCGATGTTCGTTTTAGACACGTCTTGGCTTCATATCTTCGATCTTGAATTTTTCATGCCGCTCCAGATCCTTTTGGGTATTTTTGACGGTGATGAATCAGTTTTTCATGCTGCGGGTATGTATGTTTATTGGCTTGTCGTCGGGATCTTGCTTTTTGCTTTGGCAGGTTTCTTTTATTGCCGCCGCCGAAGCGAGAATGCTACCAAAAGCGCGCCGAACCGTATCATGCAGCATATTTATCGCATCGCGGTAACGTTTCCGTTCGTGCTTCTTGGCGTGACTTTTATTATTTATGAAAATGAACTTGACGCATATCATCTGATCTTTTTTGTTGTTGCGCTTCTTGTTTACGTTATTTATGAATTGATCACCACCAAAAAGATCAAGAGTGTTTTACGTTCGTTGCCGCTTTTCGCGATTCCTGCATTGCTTTGTTTTGTTTTTCTTGGCTCTGTTTACGGCACGAGAGCCGCACTTTATCTTGCTGTTCCCGAAGAGGACGAGATCGAAAGCGTGGCGCTCGACGGAGATTATTATTCTTCCGCATACGAATACCGTGTTGCGACAGATATTTACGTGCATGACGCCAACGTGATCAAAGACGTGGCGCAGGCGCTGGAAGATTCCAAAACGTGGGGCGGCTATAAAAGCGGGGCATCTTTGGAGAAGGTGGACGGTTATACAGAGGAAGTCTATACGGAGGGGGAAACGCGATATTACTCCTCAACGATTTCCGTGAAGCTGAGATCGGGCAAAATAAAGGAATACAATTTGTATTCTCCCATCAACGTGCGCACACGTATTTTGAATGCAGATGAATGTCGCGCGGCATATCTCACGTTGCCGAGCCGCGAAAGCATCGGGGATATCTACGTTTCGTTTGGCGGTTACAGCACTTCGCACAACGGCGATGATGCATATGCGCTTTGGTCCTGCTTTACGCAGGAATACGCATCGCTTTCCGAAGACGTCAAATTTGCGGTGAAGGCTTATTCTCAAGATAAAGCCGATGATGAGGATATGCGTGCATATGGCACCATCGAGGTTTCCGGCAGATGGAACGATGATTATTATTTCAGCAATTATCGCATCTATGAAAAGTATATGCCGAAAACGGCGGCACTTTTCCGCGAGATCTGCAATAAGAATAACGATCCGAAGGCTCACCTTTCTCGTTTTCTCACGGAGCTTTCCAAGGTGCAGGATACGCATAGCTGTTCCTTTGAACTGGAAGCCATGACAGGGGACACGCAGTTTTATTTCCATCAATCCAAGGCAGTGTATGAATTTTTGTCCGAACTTGCGATTGATGATAGCCTTACGGATTTTGATTCGGAAAAGATGATCTATCGCTGTAGCATTGATTATTTCTTCGTTGAGGGCGATTCGAGTGATGTTTTGCAATGGAAAAGCTATGATTCCGCTGAATTTTTCATCGCGCTTTCCGAGGAAGACGTCAGTCGCCTTGTGATGATTCAAAAGAAAATTTATTAAGACTTTATCTTTTTGTCCCGCTTTTCTTCTCGGAAAGGAAAGCGGGACTTGCATTTTTTCTTGATGTATGTTAGAATAAACACATGAACAAGCCGAGCTTCGGCGAGAAAGGACGAAAACAAAAATGAGCATAGAAAAGAAATATTTCGGTAAAACAAAAGAGGGTGTTGACGTTTATAACTATACGATGACGTCGGGCAATATCACCGTGACGCTTTCGGAGTTTGGCGGCACGATCGTAAATCTTTACGTTCCCGATAGAAACGGCAAGAAGACGGATATCGTATGCGGCTATGATGCGCTTTCCGATTATGAAGATGCAGACGGCTATCAGGGTGCTTTGATCGGAAGATTCGGCAATCGTATCGGTAAGGGTAAATTTACACTTGACGGCGTGGAATATTCGCTTTACTGCAACAATGGCGAAAATCATCTTCACGGCGGTGCTGTCGGTTTTTCTCACAAGGTGTGGAATGCTGAGGCTTGTGAAAGCGAAAATAAAATCACCTTCTCTTATCTTTCTCCCGATGGCGAGGAAAATTATCCCGGCAATCTTCAGATTTCGGTAGAATATCAGATCGTGGACGGCAAAGCGCTTTCTTTGACATACCGTGCTACCACCGATAAAAAGACACCTGTGAATTTCACAAACCATTCCTATTTCAATCTTGGCGGTTATGCTTCCGGTAAGATCTTCGATCATATCGCTTATATTGATGCGGACAGATTCCTTCCCACCGATGCCGGTCTTATTCCCACAGGCGAGATCGCTTCTGCGATTGGTACGGCATTTGACTTCATAACCCCAAAAACCATCGGACGAGATTTTGATCTTTCCTATGAACCGATGCGCCTCGCAGGTGGTTATGACCATTGTATGGTGTTTACAGAAACCGATGCGCCGATGGCAAAGCCGCGTGTGATCGTTTCCGATGAAAAATCGGGCAGACGTCTTTCTCTTTACACCACGTTGCCTTGCGTACATTTCTATACGGGCAATTTCCTTACCAATGAAAAATTCCCGTTCAAGGGCGGTTATCCGCAGGCACAGCAGAATGCTTTCTGCCTCGAAACCGAAAATATGCCTGACAGCATGAATCACGAAGGCTTCACAAACTGCATTTTGAATCCCGGGGAAGAATTCGTTTCCCAGACAATCTTTGCATTTGATACGATTTAATGAAAAAACCACAGACGATCATCGTCTGTGGTTTTTTGTGCTTTTAGCGAGTTTCTTTCATTTCCACGCGGTCACAGATGCGGGGACCACCGAGATTTACATTTTTTCCGTACATAACGCTTTTCCGATCGGGCGTGGTATCCGCTTTGACAGGAAATGCCTTTGTTACATAGCCGCCGCGCGTGTAAGTATCGACAAGGTCGATCTGTTCACCGTCCACGTAGATCTCCATGTAGCGGAAGCGTGCGCGGATAAAGTCGAGCTTGTATGTGCCGTCTTTTACGATTTTGGGACGCGTACGGTAGATGCGCCGACCAAAAGACGGGAATCATCAAGATGAAGCACGCGATGCTTCATACGTCGGAAGATTTTACCGCCTTCTTCGGTGTTTTGCAAAGGTTCTTCATTAAAAAGCGACCAGAAAATGATAGAGGGGTGATTGCGGTCACGCTTGACCATGATGTCCAGATATTCCAATACTTCCTTACGCGATTCAAAACGGCGGTTTTCGTCCATCACGATAAGACCAAGCTCATCGCAAGCATCGAGAATTTCTTTTGCAGGGAGGTTGTGCGCACAGCGGTAAGCGTTTGCTCCCATTTCTTTGAGTCGCTTGATGCGGTAATATTGCACGGAATCGGGAACAGCAACGCCCACACCTGTATGGTCCTGATGATTGCATGTGCCTTTGATCTTCAGAGGTCTGCCGTTTAAGAAAAAGCCTTTTTCAGCATCAATGGAAAACGTGCGGAAACCGATTCGCGTTTGTTCGCGGTCAGCAGCTTTTATTATATCATAATTTATGGGAAATGTCTATTCTTTCATCGGAAATCCCTTGCATAATGCGAAAAAATGCTTTATAATAAAAATAGTTATATTGTGATAACAATGTGAAACCATTTTATCTTCAGAAAGGACTTGCTATGAAAAAAATTCTGATTGCAACGGCTTTTGTTTTGGTCTTTGTTTTCCTCTTTTCGTTTCAGGCGTTTGCAGCAACCGGCACACCTGCCGTGGTTGTGACAGCGCAAAACGGAGAAACAATGGAGATTACGGCAACAAAATATGTGTTCTATCTGCCTTCTACGGTGGATATCACAAAGCTTTCGTTTAACTGTGATTTTACATTTTTGACACCCGGTAAAAATTATGTCGGCTCTATTGCCAAGGGCACAACTGTGGATATCACACCTGCGGAAACGACCGATGCTTTGGGAAATGTTTGCTATAAGCTGACGATGACTGTTGGCGGTAAGAGCAATATCTATACGTTTTATCACGAAGATGAACTTGCTTCTGTTTTTGTGACGACTTCCAAAGGACTTGCTTGGGTAGAGCAGAACAAGAACAACCGTGACAAAGAATCGAAGATTCTCGTTTTGGAAAGTGACGGAACGGTTGCTTACAGCGATGCTGATGAAAAAACTTCAAGTGAAATCAAGGGCAGAGGTAATGCGACTTTTAGTTACTATAAAAAGCCTTACCAAATTAAACTCGGCAAAAAAACGAAACTGCTCGGTATGGAAAAATCCAAAACATGGATCTTGCTTGCGAATTATACGGATCAATCCGCGCTCCACAACGCGCTGGCGTTCACACTCGGTGATGCGCTCAATATTCCGTACAACATTGACTACCGTTTTGTGAACCTTTACATTGACGGTGAATACCGTGGACTTTATATGCTCTGCGAAAAGGTGCAGGTCGATGAGAGCCGCGTGGATATTGTTGATCTGGAAAAAGCGAATGAAACGGCGAATGCCGGTAAAGATCTGTCATCTTTCTCGCTGAAGACAGAAACCGGAGGCGACCTTATCTCGAGCACGATCCTCACTTCTTACCGCTATGCTATCGGTATGCTTTCCCCGAAAGATATTACGGGTGGCTATCTTGTCGAGCTTGACAACAATTACGGTCAAAATGAACCTTGCTATTTCCAAACGGAAAACGGAAATATTTACGTTGTGAAATCTCCCGAATATGCAAGCAAAGACGAAGTGGAATATATTGCGAAGCTTTTTGCCGATATGGAAGAAGCGATTTTCTCCGAAACCGGTTACAATAAAAATGGCGTACACTACAGCGAGTATATTGATATGGAAAGCTTCGCAGGCGTCTACACGGTTCAGGAGCTTATGAAAAACTGGGACGCTTATACTTCCAGCATGTTCTTCTTTAAAGATGCTGATGAAAACGGTGTGACCGCGAAGATCTATATGGGACCGCTTTGGGATTTGGACAATACGCTTGGTAATATCAATTATGATGTGAATTTTGGCACGGATACGGCATTTCTTTGGGCACAGAACGGTGTCTTTAAGTATCCTCGTGATTTGGCAAAAAAACTCATGACACATGAAGATTTTAGGGAAACCGTTGCCGTGCAATACGATACAGCATATCATGCCGTGCAGGAATATCTTTCCAAGGGCGGTTGGTTTGAAGCTTCTGTGGATCTGCTTGAAGACGCTGTCGCGATGGATCGAATTCGTTGGAAGCTTTATGACGGAAACAACTGGCTTTTGAATTCTGCCGGCAGAAAAAGCTCTGTAAAATTCGTGCAGTTTAAGGAATACGGTACGGCATATGATGATACACAGGATACCGCACTTGGATTTATGAGATATTATCTTTCCTCCCGTGTTGAGGCTTTGCTCATGTTGATCGGTAATGGGGAAACACAGATTCCCGAAGAAACTAGCACGACTACCTTGCCGATGACAACGACCTTGCCCACTACGGTAGTAACGACCACGGAAACGACAACGGTAGTATCTGAAATAACTACAGAGCAAGTTGTGCCTGAAACCACGACAACAGAGATTTCCACAACTTCTGAAACTTCGAAAACTTCTATGGATAACACCGAACCGACGGATACAACACCCGCGGAAGAAAAAGCATCTCCCACCGCCTTTATCGTTATAGGTGCTGTTTTGGCGATTGGTGCAATTTTAGTTGCAGTTGTTGTGATCAAAAAGAAAAAATAAAAGATTGAAGACATTTTGATGAAAAACAAAAGACGGCTATCGAGTTTAATGCACAAGTCCGTTAAAAACAGACAATTGAAAAAAAGCGCCTCCTATGGTAGAATTAAAGTACTAACATAGGAGGCGTTGTTATGTCCACAGGATACCGACACATACAGGAATATGAAAAAGAAATATTGGAATTAAGAGCTCAAGGAAAAACCGGACGAGAAATCAGTGAGAAATACGGATTCAGCCAAAAACAACTAAAAGACTTTATCACTAGATATAATCGCCGCCAAGAAAAGATCGCGGCAGGAGTAGTAATCAAGAAAAGAGGAAGGCCCGCGAAAGGCAACGTGATAACAGAAGAAGACAAACTTGCTGATTTACGCTACAAGCTTGCTAGGAAAGATGCACGAATCAAACAATTAGAGATGGAAAACGAATTGATGCGGGATTTTCTCTCGCTCACAGAAAGGAAGTGAGGACAAGCGTAAAATATAGGGTGATCTATCGACACAAGGATAAATATGGGGTCAGTGAAATGTGCCGGTTCTTCGAGGTATCGAGAAGTGGCTACTATAATTATGTCAAAAGAATGGATATACCTGCATGGGATCTGCCGCTTGCCGAGAAGATTCGAGAGTGTCAGGAGTATAGTCATAACACCTATGGTTATCGCAGAGTGCACATATGGCTTGAAAAACAAGGGATCCATAAGGACCCCAAGACCATACTTCGCGTGATGCAGAAATACAATCTGCTTTCCGTGATTCGCCGTAAGAAGTACCGCAATTACAGCGAACATTTGCATAGATACCCTAATTTGCTGAACAGAGATTTCCATGCAGATTGTCCGAATCAGAAGTGGGTTACGGATATTTCGTACATTAAAACAGGTCAGGGGATACTGTATCTTTCGGTAATTCGCGATCTATACGACAACAGCATTGTTGCCTACAAGACGGGCACCGAGCAAAACAACAATCTTGTTCTTTCCACGATTAGAGCTGCCAAGAAAAAAGAAAAAGTCACTGCAGGGGAGACCCCGAAAAATTTTGTGTAAAAGTGAATAAATACTTCCAATCAGACGATGCCCGTGAATCGGGCAGATTGTGAGATTCTCCTCTTAATTG
>CAYXQF010000038.1:0-18726 GCA_964466625.1 uncultured Lachnospiraceae bacterium
ATATCACATCTTTTTTCGCTTTGCAACACTTTGCGCAATTTCCTATGCAATAAAATAGTTCGTAAAAGAGATCTCCGAACAAGAACCACGGCATTGCGAGCTTTAGGTCATTCGCTTTTTGAATATCAATGACCGTACACAGATCCCGTGCGTCCGCACCCCAGATCTCCGGGCGTTGTTCATCGGTGAAGACTTTGACAAACACATAGTTATCAACCACAGACGGGTGACGTGCCATTTTTAACCAAGCATTAAAAAGGTCATTCTTTTGATTGGCGGTTTCTTCATTCTTTTTCAACTCACGAAGCTCCAAGCTGTTCTGACGTTCCTTGCCGATCTCCGTTACACCGACAACGCCGAACTCCAGCGCACCTGATTTTTTACAATCTTCTGTGATCTTTTTGCCCAATCGAAGAAGATCGAAGTCCAGAATATGCGCATAGCGTGATCCCCTCGCACCGGGAGAGGTGTGGAACAGCTCATGATTCCAGATTGGAAAGTGTCCTTCATCAACGTTTTCCGATTCCGTGCGAACGCTGTAATTGGCTACAATCAGCGAAGATGGTGCAATGTAAATGAAATAGAGCTTTGCATACGTTTCCAAAACATCAAAGATATGGGCGATCGAAAGACTATCATCATAAGACTTTCGGAAAAGCTCAAAGCATTCGCATTTCATAACGATAATTGCGCGAATCATTGCATGGCGGGAATATCCTTGCCGACCCTTTTCACAACGACGGTCGGGAACGGCATCTAAATCAAGTTCCAAAAACAGCTCATCATAAAACTTGGCTTTGGGCCGTGATGTGAACAACGATATGTCGTTTAAAATCATTTGACGGTAGATAATGTGATGTGCTCCCTGTCTACTTGTCAGGGGGCACATCAATTTTTGATAATCCTTGCCGCTTTTCGCTCGTATGAAGTCAAAATTCAATAACCTCGGGTTCTTTACCAAAGGCAGAAAAAGTTGCCGTCGCATTCTTGAAGTAGAACACTTGTGTATTACCGTCATTTTCATCATACATTTTGCGAAGACTCGGATAAGCATCAAGCATAGACTTTCTCGCTCCCACTCTGTCGTCCTCAATAAGCTCACCGGCGACACGAATCCATGCGCCATCCTTGAATGCACAGATCTCCGCCTTGGAATTCGCAAGAAGCTGTTTGGAAGTAGGCTTTACCTTGCCGGTCTGAATGTAAAGCTTATCTTCAAAAATGTGTGCCGTGCCAAAGGGACGGACACGGGGCTGATCACCCTCAACGGTTGCAAGGTAGTAAACCCCTGCGTTTTTCAAAAATTCACATACTCGTTTCATCATTTTTCTCCTTTTCAAATATCAGTTTATATTTTAATCCACCCAACGAATTGGAATTTGTCATTTTTCATCTTTGTTGTCATCATTCTCTTTGGACTTTTTAGAATATGCAGAACCTAGACAAAGAAATGTTGAACCAAGGCATAACCACACAACAGCCATAGAATTATGGTTTTCACCTGCAAAGTTTATAATTGCAGATAAGTAGAACAATATTGCTGATACATAGAACAAAACAGAAGTAATTTTATTTTTTCTCATTTTTGTACCTCGTCAAATTCTTATTTATCGTACTCAAAAAGTTTTCTCATAAACTCGATTCTTACCTTGACAGCCGCCCCCGTGGTCGGCGCTTTTTCTACGATATCAAAACCGTGCATCGTGCCCTTGGGTTCGTTCAAATCCACTGACACGCCTGCTTTGCGAAGAGCTTCTGCATATGCAATCCCTTCGTCACGTAAGCAATCAAATTCAGCTGTCTCTACGTATGCGCTCGGTAGGTCGTCAAAGGGCTTTGCCTCCATCGGCGATGCGTAAGCGATATCGAGGACATTCTCGTCCTGCACATAGCCCTTCCACATCTTCACCGAAAGCTTTGCGTTCCACATCGGCGTGTCAGTATACTTCTTGCAGGACTCGGCCTGCATTCTGCGGTCGGTAACAGGATAGACAAGAAGCTGAAAGTGCGGCATATTCCCTCCGCGATCTCTCGCCATCTGGCACACAGCCGCCGCAAGCGCACCGCCTGCACTATCGCCGCCAACAGCGATTCTCGACTTATCTACGTGTAATTTATCTGCATTCTCAAACGTCCATCTGAGTGCCGCATAGCAATCCTCCGCAGGAGTCGGATGCGGATTCTTCGGTTCCAGGCGGTATTGTACAAAGATCACCTTGCAGGGCGTTTCAAGCGCATATTTTTTAACGAGCTTACATTTTTTTCGTTGCTGGCTATCGTTAATTTTCCTATCGGAGAATGATAAATATAATAATAGTACATATAAATCACACGCCCTTCATAAATCACACACAAATTCATATTGATTAACAAAAATATTATATCATGCTTTTGTCAATATTTCAATCATTCAAAAGCAAAAGGGCTGACAGCGTGTCAGCCCTTTTGATATCACAAAGATCAGATACCGCTTTGCTGATCAATAATTTGCATCACGATATCGATTTTATATACTATAAAAAAGCATCCCAAGTCCTGCCGAGATCAGGATCATCAGGATCGGGGACGGCTTTTTCTTGCGTATGAATTTGAAAGCTACGGCAATCAACACCAAGAGTAGGAAAATGATAATTCCTCTGAAATCGACGGCAAGTGCATCACCGATATTTGCAAAGCCAAGAACCGTGCCGAAAAACATCGTGATCGCTGTTGCAAGAATCAATCCAACCACACATGGACGTATACCACCGAGAAACGCCTGAACACCCTTGTATTTAAGGAAATTGCGTATCAAGGCGGCAATGATCAGAATGATGAAAAAAGACGGCAAGATTACGCCAAGTGTAGCAAGGAGAGATCCGAGGATACCTCCCTCTGCCGAGCCTATGAAGGTTGCCATATTAACGGCAATAGGACCGGGTGTAGATTCAGCAACAGCAATCATATTCAGAAGTTCTTCCTCAGTAAGCCAACCATACATCAATACCTTTTCACGTATCAGCGAGATCATTCCGTAACCGCCGCCAAAAGAAAACGCGCCGATCTGAAGGAAAGTCAAAAACAGTTCAAGATAAATCATGCCCGATCCCCCTTTCTGAGCTTACCCAGAAGATATACCGCTACACCCACCACACCGCTGATGAGAATATAAAACACAGTAGAAAAGTTGACGGCAAGCACCGAAAGGAGCACCATCACACAGAGCGTAACCGAAAGGATCGCTATATTAAAGACCGTCTTTTCGGTCTCCTTCAGCATTTTTAATCCTGCCGAAAGAATAAGATAAACTACACATATCTGTATGCCACGGAAGGCATATGATACGAGCGTAAGTGAAAGAAATGCATCAAAAAACAGCGATATTATATAAATGATCACAAAAGACGGAATGCATACGCCCGCGGTGGCAAAAAGCGAGCCCACTACACCTGCATTCTTATAGCCGATATAGGTCGAGGCATTTATAGCAATCGGCCCGGGCGGGGACTCGGCAATCGCCGCCATATTGAGAAATTCATCTTTTTCAAGCCATTTCTTTTTTGCCACGAACTCGTTTTCAAGCAGCGCAATCATTGCGTAGCCGCCTCCAAAGGTAAAGAGTCCGATCTTGAGCATCGTTAAAAATAAAATCAAATGCTTTTTCATATTGTCTATCCCACCTCTATAGTAGCTTAAAGGCGTTTTTGTCAAATTCCAAAAGGCCTTCATCGCGCATTTTACATAGTTCATTTGACATGGCGCTTCTATCCACAGAAAGAAAATCTGCAAGTTGCTGACGGTTAAACGGAATAATAAACGATGCGCTTCTGTTCCTTTTTGCTTCTTCCGAAAGATAAGAGATCAGCTTTTCTCTTGTGGTACGCTTGGATATATGTCCGAGCTTTTGCAAAAGTGACCGATTCTTTTCGGAGATAGCAAAAAACAGATTTTGTACGACCATAGAATGAAATCTGCAAGCAGAGGAACAAACGGTTATGATCCTGCGCATATCAAAAAAGATCACTACGCTATCCTCGACAGCTATCACATCATTGAGCAACGCACCACTTTCAGGAGCAATATAAGCTTCACCAAACATCTCACCTACAGCAATACGGCTGACGATGGTTCTGTTCCCCCAATAGTCATCTCGTTGAATATAGAGCTCGCCATCTGCAAGCACCGTAATGCAGTTCAGATGCTCCCCTTGGCGGAAAACATATTCACCTTTTTTATAAGTGCGTAATCTTGCATCAAGACAAGAAAGCATGGCACCGATTTCTTCATCGGCAACACCTGCGAATAAATTTGTTTTTTTCAGTATTGGAATATATTTCTTCATTCAAATCTCTTTTCCGTTGTAAAAACAACCGAATTGTTTTAATTATTATACTATAATAGAGACATAAAGTCAATCATAAAATATGGAGGATACCGTTATGACAAACCAGATGTTTTGTTTTCAATGTGAACAGACGGCAGGCTGCAAAGCCTGCACAGGAAGCGCAGGTGTTTGCGGTAAGAAAGCAGACACTGCCGAGCTTCAAGATAAATTAACCGGTGCGATCATTGGTCTTGCGAGAGCAACCGTTGGAAACGAGGATCTTGTTACCGCTGATACGCACAAGCTCGTATTGGAAGCACTTTTCACTACGATCACCAATGTGAATTTTAACAACGAAACGATCAACGCGTTGATTGAAAAAGTGGAAGCGGAAAAAGCGCGCCTTGTGCCAAATTGTTTTTACTGTGCTTTGCCTTGCGGCAGAAATGACGATTATGATATGAAAAAGTTATGGGAGGCAGACGAAGATATTCGCTCTCTGAAATCCCTCATTCTCTTTGGTATTCGTGGCGTTGCGGCTTACGCATATCACGCATCCGTCCTTGGTTATACCGATAAGACCATTAACAACTTCTTCTTTAAGGCACTTTTTGCTATTGGCATGGACGACTTTGGTATGGATGAGCTTCTGCCCATCATGCTTGAAGTGGGTGAGATCAATCTCCAATGTATGGCTCTTCTCGACCGCGCCAACACCGAAACCTATGGCAATCCCATTCCTTGTGAGGTTAGCCTTACCGTTGAAAAAGGTCCGTTCATCGTCATTTCGGGGCATGACCTTTACGATCTAAAAAAGCTTCTTGAGCAAACCGAAGGCAAAGGCGTCAACGTTTACACCCACGGAGAGATGCTCCCTGCGCATGCATATCCCGAACTCAAAAAATATCCGCACCTAAAAGGTAATTTCGGCACGGCTTGGCAGAATCAGCAAAAGGAATTAGCGAACATTCCTGCGCCAATCCTCTTTACTACCAACTGCCTGATGCCGCCTAAGGCAAGCTATGCTGACCATGTGTTCACGACAGAGGTAGTATCTTATCCCGAAATCACGCATATCGGTGAGAATAAGGACTTCACTGCTGTGATTGAAAAAGCTCTTACGCTTGGTGGTTATCCCACAGATATGCACTTCACGGGCATCAACGGCGGCGAAAAGGTAATGACCGGTTTTGCGCATAATGCCGTTCTCTCTGTTGCCGACACAGTCATTGAAGCCCTCAAGTCGGGAGCGATCAAGCATTTCTTCCTTGTCGGCGGTTGCGACGGTGCAAAGCCGGGACGTAACTATTATACCGAGTTTGTAAAGCTTACCCCTGCTGATAGTGTTGTGCTGACACTCGCTTGCGGTAAATATCGCTTCAACGATCTTGACCTTGGAACGATCGGCGGCCTTCCCCGTATCATGGATATGGGACAGTGCAACGATGCGTACAGCGCAATCAAAGTTGCCGTCGCTCTTGCTGAAGCATTTGGTTGCGGCGTAAATGATCTTCCTCTTTCCATGGTGCTTTCGTGGTACGAACAAAAAGCAGTATGCATTTTGCTGACACTCCTTCACCTTGGTATCAAGAACATCCTTCTTGGACCGTCACTTCCTGCGTTTGTTTCTCCGGGCGTGCTGAACTTTCTCGTGGAGAAATTTAATATTGCTCCGATTTCTACGCCCGAAGAGGATCTGAAGAAAATTTTGAGTTGAAAAGATAAATGATTAAAATATTCAAAACTTTGTTGCGTTCATGAGAACAAGCAAGTTCAAGTCTTGTCACTCAGACTACATCAAATGACCCTATCTTTATATCAGCAACCTTTATTTTAGGCTTTCTAAAGTTATAGACATCACTCAATCGAAATGGAAAAAAATAAAACTTTGCATGGTTCTCTCGGTTAAAAATTATATAAAAAGCTCGAACGAAATCGCTCGAGCTCTTTTTATTACATAGCAATATAGTTCATTGCGATGGTATTGGCAGAGAAAGCATGATTCCACTGTCCTACATTGCCACCGTCATGTGCAAGCACAGGCTCTTCCAATTCCGCAATACGTTCAGTTTTTCCATTCACGTAATCAAGAAGTCTACGTTTACAGTTTTTAACACGGGCAAGAAGACCGCCAAGACGCATATCCTGCATTTCAAAACCATATGTCTTATTCACGGTTTCCCATTGATAACGGAATGCTTCATAGAAGGCCGTCCATTTTTCTTCAAAGCGTTCGTATTCGCCTTCTGCGAGAGCACGAAGTCCGTCTTTATCTGCTTTTGCATAGAGATCACGGGTACGCATACCAAGATCAAACTTCTCGGTCAAAATATCACAAAGGGTCGCCTGTGTTTCGAAAAGATAGCCAAATTCCGCATATTTTGCAGTGCTTGCATGAAGCATCTTTGCATATTCTGCAAAAATAGCAGGATTCACGGGATGCTCTGCGTTTTGATCCACGATGCCAAGGAAAGGATCGTTATAAAGTCGATTTTTAGAATAGTTGGAAGAACCGGTTCCCACTTCAGGACCATAAATGTAGTTTGGAAGATCCAACGCCAGCATATCATCATATGCCACACCGGTAATCTCAAGGAATTTCGCTTTCATTTCTTCCTCGCTCATACCTTCAGCAAGTGCTGCCGCGTGCATAAGCGCAGGCAAAACGTCGAAGATCGGTGTTTCACCGCCATCATCGCCCCACATCGTCAAGATCGCATTCTTCACGCCGTTGCGAATACATGCAGGAATCGCTTCGATATTTCGGCGCATGCTATAACGGTTATGAGGCGTAAAGCCACCCCAACACCAAGCACCGCCTGCAAACCAGACGCGATCGGGAGAAAGCTCATTCGAGCGCTCCATCATAGCGTCATAAACCTCAGAATCTGTATTATAATAGTCCCAATAAACGCCGGAAAGATTAGACGGCACCTTTTCGCATACTTCCTTGGAAATATGATAAGTCTCGCGTTTATCCTTGGGGATATAATAATCACCGCCAAGATCGAGTCGGAAAAACATATCATTCCACATCATCGGTTCATAGCCATATTTGCGAGCAAGCTCACAAACACGATTCAAATGATCCAACAAAATTTCATGACGATTGTGATAACCGTTGTTGTCTAAATATTTACCAAGACCAACCATGTGCGCTTCATCCATACCAATATGAATTTTACGGGAACGGAGCGATTTGGAAAGGCTTGAGAACATCGCATCGATCAATTCATACGTGCGTTCATCTCCTGCAAGCAAAATATCGTTGCAGTCACGAATTCTTCTGTAAACGTTCCAACGCACAAGCGCATTGACGTGCGCCAAGGTCTGGATACAAGGAATTATTTCTACACCAACAGAAGCCGCATAATCATCCAATTCACGAAGCTCCTCCATGGTGTATTTACCACGTTTATAGCCAAAGAACGGCTGTCCTTCGACCTCATACGTATCCTCTGTGTAAAGCATCGCACAGTTATAGCCCATCTTCGAAAGAATGTTGATAAAGCGCTTCAACGCTGTCAAATTGGGCACTGCATTGCGAGAGCAATCGATCATTACACCAAAATAATTAAAATTTTTCATACCTTTTCTCCTTTATTTTCATATATAAAAAACAGTACGGTTACCTGTTTCTATCAAAATTTATTCCACGGTCAAAATCGTTTCATCTCAATTGATAAACGAAATACTTATATCATCTTCGGTGAGCTTTTTGCCGCCCAAAAAACTCTATAATCTTCTGATTTCGGAATTTCAAAAAAATTCCCATGGGTTCCATCATTGTTTTCAGATCTTTAATATTACTTTTTCTCGAGCTCTTTCATGCACTTTTCAACGTTTTTAACTCTGCGGTCAAGAGGCGGATGGCTGTATTCAAGCACAACATTGATAGAGGACGGAGAAAGATGAGAGAAATTATCTCTGGCAAGCTTCTTGAAAGCGGAGATCATCGCTTCGCCATAACCCTCAATAACCGCCTGACGGTCAGCTCTGTACTCTGCCTTGCGGCTATGAGCGTTCATGATAAGACCTGTAATAGGCTGAAGAATGCCAAGAGCAATACCGAGAACAACGTAGGTAAATCCATAGTTAACGATATCGGCAGTATAAACGGGATATGCAAAGCCAAAATCCACATAAAGAGCAGGAATGCTTGCAATACCCCAAGCCATAACTGCCATGAGAAGAAGCTGGAATATATTAAGAACCTGAGATTTCTGAACGTCCTTATGAAGTCCATGGCCAAGTTCATGCGCAAATACCGCAGTAATCTCCTCTATCGTCATAGCATGAATCAAATTATCGTAAAGAACGATCGTTTTCATCTTACCAAAGCCTGTGAAGTATGCATTCAGCTTCGTTGTACGGCGAGAGGCGTCCATAACCTCGATAGCCTTAACCTTGTATCCATACTTGTTAAGAAGATTCAAGAGAGAATCCTTGAGCTCACCCTCCTCAAGGGGAGTGAACTTATTGCCAATACGGCTGAGAATCGGATAAATGAATGAAATCACCAATGTAAACACAAAGGCAACTGCCGCGAATGCGGGAATCATCCAAACGCCGAGCCAATGATGGCAAACAACGATAAGAGTCGCAAGCACGAGTGACAAAAGAATGCCTACAAGAAAGGCGCGGATTCTATCCTTGATAAAGGTTTTCATCGTTGAGCGATTGAAGCCATATTTCTCTTCTATCTTCATGGTGGCGATATAACTCTCCACCGCTCCCACGATTGCGCCTACAACACTCTCAAGGAGTATAACGGCTAAAAGCTGCATAAACCAGCCCTTCGGGAAAAGAGATGCAAACGCAGAATAAACATTAGTAGCAAGGAGCGCCACGGTGATAGCGCAGGTCACGATGGTGGAAACGATGGAAAGCTTTGAATGCTCTTTGCTGTAGTTTCTCCATCTTTCATAGGTTTCGGCATCGTAAACATCCTTCAAATTCTCCGGTGTGGGATTATTGAGCGAAAAATACTTTACAATGCTAAGTATCAGCGAGTAAAGACTACCCAGTACCGCTAAAAGTATAACGATCAGCTTAAAATTCATCATGAAAGTCCTCCTGAAATAATAAAGCCATATTGATTATAACAAATTATTCCTTCGTATGCAACAGATTTCAAGTATTCAAAGCCTCACGCCATTCGACTTCCTTAAACCCAACAAGCACGAAATTTTCACTAGTAAGCAATGGGCGTTTTACCAGCATGCCATCGCTTGCAAGAAGATTTATCATTTCGTCTTCATTCAGTTGAGGAAGCTTATTTTTCAGATCAAAGGATTTATACAGAAGTCCGCTTGTGTTAAAAAATTTTTTGAGCGGCAAACCGCTTTTCGCATACCATTCGGTCAATTCATCAAGCGTAGGATTTTTGAGTTTTATATCTCTGAGCTCATATTCGATTTGGTTATCATCGAGCCATTTTTTTGCTTTTTGACAAGTGGTGCATTTGGGATAACATATAAATTGAATCATCGTTTCACGCTCCTATGCTTAAATATACGAATATTATAACATCATTTTTTTATTTCGTCAATGTTGCTTTCCCTTGGGGGGAAAATGAAAAAAATCACGAAATCATATCAAAAATTCATTTTTTCAAGAAAATTTTTCTCGAATTTTTATAATTTCTTATATTTTTTCAATATTTTTGATAAAATATGATTGTAAATCAAATGCTTTTCGGAAAAAGGAGAATTGTGGACTTGACCTGCAATGCTCCATCTCCGCCAAAAAATCGCAATTCCAAGATAAAGGGCTTATGACTTTTATTTTTGAAGAAAAAGAGCACTCGTGTGAGTGCTCTTTCCTTTTAATTGATTCAAATAAAATCGTTTTCATGCTTTTTGAAAAAGTCATAATAAATGCGGACATTCTTCAGATCTGTCCATGATTTTGTTTTAACTGGTACGCTATCAAGATCATATATTTTTGCGCCCTTCATCGAAAGCATGAATGGTGAATGAGAAGAAATAATAAATTGACAACCGTAAAAACGCGCGGAGCTTTCTAAAAATTCCGCAAGCTCTTCTTGGAGTTTGGGAGAAAGACTATTTTCAGGTTCGTCCAAAAGATAAAGCGCATTTTCACAAATTTCGTGCGTAAAATAAGCAAACGCGCTCTCGCCGTTGGAGCTGGCGGAAATTTCTTTTGGCAATCGTTTTGCCGTATATGCAGACTTTGTTGAACGTTTGGCTTCATTGTGACGCTTAAATTCATTATAGTCGTCCAGCCCCTTGAGTTGAAAATGTTTCTCTGTTGCTTCCTTATATTCCTCAAAGATCATTTCTCGAAAGCGATCGATCCCCTCATTGATAGAACGAATATCAAGAAGAAAATTAAAAACATCGTCACTCGCAATCAATCTGCTTTCTTTAGGGATTTTTCCCGTAAATTTGCAACATTTTAAATAATCTTCAAAATAAGGCGTATGATTAAACGGTGCAGAACGCTCCAAACGCAATTTTTCTGCAATAATATTCAGTAGCGTTGATTTTCCCGAACCATTTCCACCGTAAAAAATCGTAATTGGTTCAAATTCGAGAAAATCCAAACGTTTTATAGGAAAGATTTTAAAAGGATACACGTTTTTTATATAGCATGCCATTTCCAATTGATATGGATAATTCAAAATAAACGTTTCTTCTGCGTCGGCTGAAGCCAGACGAAAATCTTTCAAATATACGTTCATTGCAAAATTCCTTCAATCATATCGCATTCCTCAAAGATATCCTTTGCCAAGCGGATCGTTTTCACTTCAAACGGTGCAAAAGAAATCATCTTGTCTAATCCAAGCACAGAAAAAGAAAATCTGCAAGCAGAATATTTATTTTTAGGATTAAACAAACGAACAATGTATTCCCCGCTCTTTTCTGCTTTTTTGAATGCAGAAAGAACAATATCACCGCCCTCAAGTTTCATCGGAACAAGAGCTTCTTTTTCATTTCCGTTTCCTGCAGGGAAGAAAGAAAGCACAAAGGGCTTTTCATTGTAGATCTGTGCCGCAATACCATTTGAAACAGACTCTTCACCAAACGTCATTTTCAAGTTGAATATTCTCTCACCTTGATCAATATATGCAGAATAACGATCTTGAGGAAGAATTTCCGTGTCACCAATGGGGTGTGCACAATAAGCAGGAGAACGCATCAAAGTAACCATCAATCGGTTTTCTTCCAACGAAGATGCATAGATACCACTATTATAAACATTGATAATGCCATTATCTTCCCCTTCAAGACGAACGTATTTCTGGTGGATATTTTCATCGCCGCCAAGCTTAAACGGCTCTTCACCAAAAGCAACTTCCGCAAAAGCAGAAATATGCTCCATTTTGCAAGGAATCGCAAGCTTATACATCTTCTTCTTATCCGCATTGATGATCCGTATTTCTGTTTCCAATGTAGGATTGATTTTAGAGATTTTATATCTGACAACGGCATTGGAAGATCCATAACCAAACAAAACTTCGACTACACTTCGCACCTCACCGTCTTCAATCAAACGGACAGAGGCGATATCACTATGCAAACAAGCAAAACTGCTGCCATCTTGTTCACTCAAAAGACGGAAAGAATCTATTTTATTCTTAAAGCTTCTTACACGCATACCCCAAGGATCCTCGTCGTCCGCATATACGTCGATCGACATCGCGTTAGCAGAAAGATATTCCTTGCCTTTTACCGAGCAAAAGTCTATAAGCCCCGTATGTTTACTGATCTTGATCTTCATATCGCCATGATCGAAGACAAAATGGTCCTCATCGCCACTTGCACAAATCTCAGGTTTATGTGCAAGCTCTTCCAATCTGCAATCAAAGCGGGAAATCTGCATAGGCGGAAGCGTTGCATGAAAAACAACCTTTTTACGCCAGTCAATCGGGATATTGGAGCTTTCTTTTTCAGGCTGAGACGGAATCTTTTCTTCACCATCATAAACCGATGGCATAAAATATGTTCCCGTTCTGTTTTGATCCGCAAGAACATATTCACATTCGAAATCACCCTCGACAGGATACGGGTGCGGATTATAAGCGATGATCGGAATTTCGCCATCTTTCGCTGCTTTTTCATTTCTACTCAAGCGGAAAAATGCTTTTGCTCTGATACGAGATAAGATCTCAAGACCGTGATCTGCCATACGGATCGCCATTTCTTCAACAGCTTGAATCGAAGAACCCGGCAAAGCATCATGAAATTGAATGTTCATCAAATCATAAAGAGCCTCTTGCAGTTCTTTCGTTGGATACGCAAAATCTGTCGATGCCGAAAGAAACGCACACATTTTTTCACAAGCAAAAAGTTCGTTTTCAAGCTGTCTGTATTTTTGTTTCACTCTCACTTGGCTTGTATAGCAGCCAGGCGCCCAAAGATTGATATCGCCTTCATGGCGAGGCAATTCCATGCCTGATGCGAGAAGCGCCTTAAAATAGTCTTCCGGCGTAGAATGTACAACACGAACGCCTTCTTTTTCCCATTCGGAAAGTTTACTGTCGATATCCATTAAGTCTTTATGAGAAGGGCCGCCTCCGTGATTTCCCACACCCCAAAGACAAAGATCCAGAGGAAATTTTCCGGAATTCAAGTTTTCTACAGCCTTATCGATTTTTTCTGTGGCTTTTCCTTTACTCGTGCCGTAACCTTCCGTTACACGCGCACCTGTGATTTCGGAGCCGTCATATCCAACCCAAGTAAAACGTTCGGAAGGAAGTCGACAAAACGATCTATAAGGACGGCAAAAAATATAGCTGTCAAATCCTGATTTTGCCATGATCTGTACAAGACCCCTTGATTGTCCGAATGGGTCGAAGTTGATCGCCGTCGTCGGTGCTACACCAAATTTTTCGAGAAAATATTTTCTTCCCGCCAGAATATTGCGAACAAAGCCTTCACCGGACGGCATATTGCAGTCAGGCTGCAAAAACCAACCGCCCATGATATGCCATTTTCCAAGCTTCACAAGCGATTGGATCTCCGCAAAAAGACTCGGCTCATATTCTTCGATCCATTGATACAAAAGCGCCTCGTTATGACAGAAAATATAGCCATCAAACTCTCTGCAAAATTTTGCCGCCACACGGAAAGTGGAAATCGTTTCGCAAGCGCCTTCTTCCCATTCCCATTGCCAAACAGGGTCAATATGTGCGTTGCAAATAAGGTGTAGATCTTTTTTCATAAAAAATCCCCTTTCTTATGTTCTCTTTTTTTGTTGGTTAAAATACTTTTTATTTTCTAAATTGGCATGAATTCATTTCAAAAACAGTATATCATAACTCCCTGATATATGCAAGGAAAAATTTTCTCATTTACATAGCCTTCATTTTTTATATCTGCGCAGCTCCTTTAATATGTTTTCCTCTCGGTGTGCATCGATCGCGGAATACTCCGCATGATTTCCAAGCTCCAAGATTTTTCCCACGTGAAAATATCCCAAAAACGCAGGCGGCAAATGGGTCACGATGTCATTGGTGTTACGAACCAAAAGAAATTTCTCCCAACGCCGACGCAAATCATGCGAGGCGCTTCCCCAAAGAACACGGGGACAGCCAAAGCCATACCCTTCTAAATGCTCGCGAATATCCGGGCGGTGATACCAAACGTACTCATGACATAAAACCGCAATCGCCGCACCGTGAGAATATCCGACAACAATTATTTTCTGCACGCTTTTATCTGCAATCTGTTTTTCAAGATAAGGTTCGATCGTTTTCCATATCCGAAGAAATCCCCGATGCGCATACCACACCGTTTTCCCCATTCTTTTGTATGCCTTAGCAGGAAAGTTCAAGTTGGTGCGCCAATCTTTTTCTCCGTTTGAACGTTCAAAGAAAAGATACAGCACATTTCCTTCTCTTATCACAGCATAATCCGCAGAATTTTTCAAATGAATATACTTCGCGTTAATACATAACAAGAAAAGCTCATCAAGTCTCATAAAAATGCTCCTTTCACTTGCCGTTATATGTGAAAGCGCACATTTTGCCAACAAAAAAACGCATCTTGACAGATGCGTTTTCTTTATATAGAGATCAATTAATATTCAGAAAATTCGGGATATTGCACAAGCTCCGCAAAGGAGAGAATCAGTGAAGTTTCGCACCAGCAGGAGCCGTAAAATACCGCCCCCACGTTTCTGAAGGTTTCCCAGTCGCTCATGTTTACACGCTCATTGACAAATCCGGAAAGCAAAAGCTTGGGCGGCGTATCCCATGAACGGAAGCGTTTATTTTCTGTTACGACGCATTGCGGAATAAAATAAGCAATATCGAGGATAAGCTCTAAATATTCGCGATTTCCCGTATACAAATAAAGTTTGTAAAGCGAATCCCCCGAAAGCGTACAAATACCGGGGGCTGAGTGTTTATTTTGCACGTTGGCAAAAACACTGCCTACGGTATTGATACCGTAGCGACCAAATTCACTTTCCTTCGGAAAACGGTACGCATACGTGACCACCCAAGAAGAACAGATATTAGCAGCATCAATCGCATATCGAAGCCATTTGGGATCTTTATCCACCTCGTAAAGCGCAATGCAGCTCTCCAGCATGGCAAAAGCGCTTTCGCTGTCAGGTGCCGCCAAAATCTCTCCGGGACCGCCGTTTGTGATACCTTGGCAAATATATTCCTTATAATAAAAATCGCAAGACTTTTTTGCAGCAGAAAGATATTTTTCATCTCCCAAATATTCGTAAGCTTTCGCAAGCGCCCCCGGTGCCATCATTGCGGAACTCGATGCACCGACGATCATTTCTCCCGTTTTACCGTTGACAAACTGACCAAACGTGCCGTACGTTTCAAACAAACGAACCAGGGCGTCTGCGCAGCGCTTCGCACCCTCCACCCAAGCACGTTTCGGTTGCATAACGGAAAAATGCTTGAAAAGAAAATATAAGATATCTGCGCTCTTTCTCACAAGGTGCAGATCTTCAAGACCTGCTGTGTGGAAACTATCATCTTCGTAAACACCGTATCGAATGCGACCTTCAAAAAATCCGCGCTCAAATTGATGACGGAAAAGATAATCCAGCGTACTCACAGCACGCTCTTTGGAAAGGTTATTGCCGTGTTTCAAGAGCACATAGCTTGACATTCCGCCACCACACCAACCGGGCTGAAACGTATTGTTACCGCCACTGCAAAAGGCTTCACCATTCCAATTGTGCTCATTAAAATGCCATTCCATCAGATTCCACAGCTCTTTTGTGTAGCCGTTCTCCGCACGGGGAGAAGAAAGCAAGCACTTTCTTTTTTCAAAAAACGCCGCAAAAAGCGCAGGAATATCCTCACAGGGAAATTCAAAAATACGAAACGAGGAAGATATCCGCTCCCCTTCTTGCATCGCAATACCGCAGTCAACGTTTTTTCGATACGGTCTGCAATGATGATACGCATTTTCTCTGTTTGCGGGAAAAGATACCTCAATATTGCCTGCGCGAACAGAAAAACCGATATTTTTATCTTTCACCGCCTGTTCGGTAAAAATCATAAAAGCACATTTTGCATGTCTGTAAAAAACAGCAACGCACGGCACAGCCATATCACCCGACGTCACTTCCATGACACCGCTGCCGTCAGGATTCAAGGCAGGAAGATCCGTCATTAACGTTTCGCAATCGACACCGCATTCATCGGGCGTATACATCGGCGGATACCGTCTGAAAACACGACGGAAACGGTTGCCGTTATATGCACAAGCAGGCATCAAAATATAAGCATCATCTTCCCAACCAGAAAAAGAAATATTCATACGGAAAAAACATTCCGCTGTATCTTTTTGAGATTGAAATACAATCTCGTTTTCAGTTAATTGACAAGCGCCGTCGGTTGAGACGGCGCTGATTTGATATGTCATTTGGTTCACCATTAAATATTCGAAAGAACTTCAAAATCGTTTTTAAGATGCGGATAAAGTGCGCGGTAAAGTGCATACACCTTTTCGTAAGGTGTTTGGTTTTCCGCGATAGGCTCTGTGGTTGTCTTCAAGCGAAGGATCTTATCGCACGCTTCGGGAACCGTTTTATAAATTCCCGCTCCGACCATGGCAAGGATCGCAACACCGAGTGCAGGAGCTTCTTTGGAATCCACGGTAGAAATCTTCATACCGTAAATATCCGCGAGCATCTGGCGCCAGAGCGCACTCGTGCCGCCGCCACCACACGCAAGCATATTTTCGGGACGCACGTTCATCTCTTCGAGAACAGTAAGGCAATCCTTGAGAGAATAGCTGACGCCTTCCATGATTGCACGGATCATGTCGCCCCTGTCATGAATCGCAGAAAGACCGAAGAATGCGCCTCTGGCATTCGGGTCGAGATGCGGTGTTCTTTCACCCATCAAATAGGGCAAGAACAGAAGCTTTCTCGCAGAAATACCTGCGTGATCCGCCATATCGTCCATCACCTTGTAAGGATTTTCGCCTGCGTTTTTCGCATTTTCAATAATATCTGCACAGAATGTGTCACGGAACCATTTGAGAGAAAGGCCTGCGCCCTGAGTTACACCCATAACGTGCCATTCACCGGGAACCGCACAACAGAAGGTATGCACTCTTCCCTTCGGGTCAATGGACATTTCCTTCGTATGAGCGAACACAACGCCGGAAGTGCCGATCGTCGTGAAGGCATCGCCGTTGTTTACCGTACCTGTACCGATCGCGGCAGCAGCATTATCGCCTGCACCGCCAACAACGAGTGTTCCTGCAGAAAGTCCTGTGAGTTTTGCTGCTTCTTCTGTGATATAACCTGTAATTTCAGGCGATTCATATACTTTGCCGAGAAGCTTTTTATCAATATCCAGCTTTTCCAAAACTTCATCAGACCACTGGCGCGCGCCAATATCAAGGAACTGCATGCCGGAAGCATCGGAAACTTCTGTAGCATATTCGCCCGTCAGCATAAAGCGAACGTAATCCTTAGGCAAAAGAATATGTGCGCATTTTGCATAATTTTCGGGTTCATTCTTTTTCACCCAGATGATCTTGGAAGCAGTAAAGCCGGTCAATGCAGGGTTTGCTGTGATCTCGATCAGTCTTTCTTTTCCGACAAGACGTTCAATATCTTCACATTCCACAGCAGTGCGCTGATCGCACCAGATGATGGAATTGCGAATGATCTCATTGTTTTCATCAAGCATCACAAGTCCGTGCATCTGTCCCGAAATACCAAGACCGACAACGTCACTTGCATGAACGCCGCTCTTTTCCATTACTTCGCGAATCGTAGCTACCGCTGCATTCCACCAGTCGGCAGGATCCTGCTCCGCCCAGCCGTTCTGCGGCTGATACATCGGATATTCCACCAAGGCGGACGCTTGAATCCCCCCCGCCTCATCAAACAAAACCGTTTTCGTCCCCGAAGTTCCGAGGTCGATTCCTATTACATATCGCATATTGTTCTCCTATCAGAACATCAAAGTGTTGAGTACACTTTCAAGGTATTCCTGTTTGCCGCTGACATTGGTAGCAACATCGCCCATTTCGAGTGCATAAGCTTCGAGTTCTTCCATGGTTGCTGTGCCATCAACGATCTTTTTACCGATACCGCTGTTATAGCTTGCGTAACGGTCTGCCACGAATTTATCAATTCTGCCGTCCTTGATCATCTTGTCCGCAATGCGAAGACCGAGCGCAAATGCGTCCATACCTGCAATGTATGCGAGGAAGATATCTTCATTGGTGTTGGAGCCGCGGCGTGTTTTCGCGTCGAAGTTAAGACCGCCCTTGGTAAAGCCGCCCGCTTTCAAAACTTCATACATGCAAAGTGCGGTTTCATATACGTTTGTCGGGAACTGGTCGGTATCCCAACCGAGAAGAACGTCGCCCTGGTTCGCGTCGATAGAGCCGAAGACACCGTTATCTCTTGCCACACGAAGTTCGTGCTGGAAGGTGTGTGCCGCGAGGGTTGCATGGTTTGCTTCAATATTCATCTTGAAATCTTTATCAAGACCGTATTTTCTAAGGAACGCAAGAACGGTTGCCGTATCAAAGTCATACTGATGCTTGGTGGGTTCCTTGGGTTTAGGTTCAATGTAGAAGTCACCGGTGAAGCCGATGGAACGAGCATAATCAACAGCCATTCTCATGAGTCTTGCCATATTGTCCTGCTCGAGCGCCATGTTGGTGTTGAGAAGTGTTTCATAGCCTTCTCTGCCGCCCCAGAATACATAACCTTCACCGCCGAGTTTCACGGTAATTTCGATCGCTTTTTTGATCTGTGCTGCCGCGAAAGCAAAAACATCTGCGTTGGGAGCAGTGCCTGCACCGTGCATATAACGCTTGTTGCCAAAGCAGTTTGCAGTACCCCAAAGAAGTTTTTTGCCGGTCTTGTCCATGAGTTCTTTGATAAGGTCGGAAATCTCATCAAGTCTCGCGTTGGTTTCCGCAAGGGTTGCCGCTTCGGGAGCAATATCT